>DASYPG010000100.1:0-7765 GCA_036006885.1 Burkholderiales bacterium
GCCCAACACGATCCAGCAGCACTTCAATGCGGATCCGCAGCGGCCGGTGCGGCTGATCTCGGTGGTGAACCGGATCTACAAGGCGTGCGGGTTGAACGACCTGGAGCAGCTGGAGAACGCCCCCGAGTATGTGCCCGACACTGTCGTGACTCCAGAATTAGTTGAAAGCTTTCTCCAGGCAAAAACAAGAAAGGCAAAGGTCACGGCTTGAGCGCAGTCCTCACCGATTCCAAACCGCGGGCCGGCGCCTGGCGTGAGCTGTGGCTCATTACCACGGGCCACGCGCTCACGCACTGGTATCCCGCGACCTTCTACCTGCTGCTTCCGCTCATCGGCAACGAGCTCGGCCTCTCGTACAGTCAGATCGGCCTCATCATCACGTGCCAGTACATCGCCTCGGCCGTCGCCAACATCCCGGGCGGCATGGTGGTGGACACCGTCGGCCGCAAGGGCCTGCTGATGGCGGTGTCGCTTTTTTGGGTCGGCTTCCCGTATCTCCTCATAGGCTTCACGCACGGCTATCTCATGCTTCTCGCGTGCGTGGCGCTGGTCGGGTTCGGCAACAGCATCTGGCACCCGACCGCGATCCCGACCCTCGGGCAGCGCTACCCCGAGCGCAAGGGCCTGGTGCTTTCGATTCATGGCATGGGCGGCAACGTCGGTGACGCCGTCGCGCCGCTCGTCGTAGGCGCCGCGCTCGCGGCGTTCACGTGGCGCGAAGTGGTCGTGGTGAACGTGCTGCCGGGCCTGGTGGTCGCGCTTCTCATGTTCGCGTTCCTCGGCTCGATGCGCCTGGGAGGAAAGAAATCCGCGCACGAATCGCAGACCGTCGGCCAGTACTGGACCGGCGTGCGGCGGCTCTTCCGCAACCGGGCGCTTATCCTGCTCTCCACGGGCTCGACCTTCCGCTCGATGACGCAGTCCGCGTTGCTCACCTTTCTGCCGGTCTACCTGGCGCACGACATGGGCTACTCGCCGCTCTGGGTCGGCGCCTGCCTGTTCATGCTCCAGATCGCAGGATTCGCCGCGGCGCCGGTCGCGGGCCACCTGTCTGACCGCATGGGACGGCGCAGCATCGTCATGGGGAGCATGGCGACGACAGCGGTGGTGCTCCTCGCGATGGCCTTCTCCGGGGGATCGGTGCTGTTCGTCGCGCTGGTCGCCGTGCTCGGGTTCTTCCTCTATGCCCTGCGCCCCGTGATTCAGGCCTGGCTTCTCGAAACGACGCCCAAGAACATGGGCGGTTCGAGCATCGGGATCCTGTTCGGCGCGCAGGCGGTCGGCGCCGCGGTCGGGCCGTTCCTGGCCGGCATGGTGGCCGACCGGCAGGGGCTCATCTCGACCTTCTACTTCCTCGCGGTGACCATCGTCATCGCGAACCTTTTCGTCATCTTCATTCCCAAGGTCAGCACCGAGGCCTAGGTTCCACCCGGGCAACGATCCGGGCAGGGTTGCCCGCGACGACCGCGCCCGCAGGCACCTCGAAGTCGACGACCGCGCCCGCCCCAACGACGGCGCCCGTCCCGATCCGGGCGCCTTTCAGCAGCGTGACGCCGGCCCCGATCCACACATCGTCGTCCAGAACCACGGAAAGCTCGCCTTCCGAGGCAGGAAGCATCGAATCGATCCCGCGCCGCCATGGCGCCGCGGCGAAATGGTCGGCAATCACGACCTCGTGGGCCAGGAACGAATAGCTGCCGATCAGGACCAGGCCGTTCGTCGCGACGATGACGCCGACGAGCGTGGAGTAGTCGCCGATCCGAACCTCGCCTTGCGGCCCCAGCTCGAAGAAGCTGCCCTCGTAGATGCCGGTATTGCGGCCGACGCTCAGCGCGCACGGGCGCCGGCTCTCGCCGTGCAGGAACGCGTAAGCGCTGTGCAGCCAGCTGCCCGCACCGATGCGCACATTTCCGGGCAGCGGGCGATCGAACCAGTCCTGCTCCGGGGCTGGCGTCACAGCGCGGCTCCGGGCGCCGCAACGCGCGCCGGGTTGCCCGCTACCGTCGCGCCATCGGGAACGTCGCGCGTCACCACGGCGCCCGCGGCGACCCTTGCGCCGCGTCCAATGCGCACGCCTTTCAGCACGATCGCACCGATTCCGATCCAGGCATCGTCCTCGATGACGACGGGCCGCGATACCAGGGGCGGACGGAGGCTGGCATCGCCGCCGCGCGCATTGGCGAGCGCGTCCCTGCGGCGCGCGGCCGGATCGAGCGGATGGAAATCGCAGTCGGCGATGGTGACGTGGTAGGAGATGATCACTCGAAGGCCGACGATGATGCGCTCGGCGCACATGAAGATGGGTCCGACCAGGATCGAGTCATCGCCGATTGCGATCTCGCCTTGGGGCTCGACACTGAATTCGGCCCACGTATAGACGCGCACGTTCGAGCCGAGGCGCAGGCCCGGCTCGCGAGTGCTGCGGAAGCGGCGAAAGCTTTCCTTGCGCTCGATGAAGCATCCGGCGCCCACTTCCACGTTGCGAGGGAGCGAAGCGTAGTCCCACGCGCCCGTGATTTCGTCGATGTCCACGGGTTATCCGACGCCGACGCGCTCGAGAAGGCTGCCCAGCACGGTTTCGGAAGCAAAGTGGGCCTCGGCCAACTCGCGAGCCGCGCGCCGGTGCGTGGCGTAGTCGGCTTCGATCCGCTCGACGCCCTCGGCCGCGCCCTCGAGATCGCGGAACGCGACCACGCCCTCGCCGCAGGAGAACAGGCGCGAGAAACCCGTGTCCTGGACCACCGCGGGACGGCCGGCGGCGAGATAGCACGCCGTGCGGCCGCTGAACCATCCGCAGTGTGTCGCGACGTAGGTGTTCTTGGCGACGCTGAACTCGCCCCTGGAGCCCTCGATGTACGACCGGTAGTCGTTCGGCCGCGCCGAAACCGACTGGGAGTCGATCACCGACCAGCCGAGCGAGCGCCAACGCTCGGTGGGGGCGTTGCCGCCGATGGCGACTTCGAGCGTGGCCGCGGTGTGCCGGGGCAGGGCCTCGATCCTTTCGAACTCGAGCTCCTTTCCTCCGTAGCGGCGTCCCGCGTGATCGATCGGCTCCGGAAGCGCGCTCCAGCTCATCACGGTGGTCCAGCGCTCGCCGGGCGGCTTCGACCGCCAAAGCTCGAGCACCACCGGCGGCCGCGTCGGCTGCCACGCGAGCCCCAGCGTCGGCAGCGAACACGGCTCGGTTCCAATGAGCTCCGCGTAGGTGAAGAAGTGGTCGTGGACGCGGTAGCCGTGCGTCCCCATCCAGTTGGGACGCGCGTCCCAGCGCGGAAAGTTGCGTAGCTGGGTGAGGCCCGGATCGGTATCGATGAAGACCTTGTTGCGGCAAGGCAGATACTCGTCGCGCATCAGCGCGCTGCCCGACACGTTGAGGAGCACGTCGGCCTCGGCGACGACATCGCGGAACTCGTCGAGCGGCAGGCCGTGGATGGCGCCTTCGGGCGTTCGCGCGTGCCAGCGCTGCCCCAGCGTAGGCGACAACTCGGCCAGGCTGCGCTCCAGGAAGGCGAGGCCGTAGTCGTAGGCGGGGCCGTAAGTGCGTGCCTCGGGGTGGTAAGACTCGAGGCCGGTGTCCTCGAGATAGTAGACCTCGAACCCCAGCCGCTCCAGGCCGAGCGCGTACTGGCCGTAGTCCCAGGCGACGCCGCCGACGGGATAGGTCGCGACCATTCCGGTCACGATCGCCTTCATTGCGGCAGGATCGCCTTGCCCGAGCCGAGTCCCTGATTGGCGAGCAGGCGGGCCGAGCCTACCGCCGACGCAGGCACGACGCGGCGGCCGTCCACGGCGTAGATGGCGTCGCAGTGCTCGAGCGTCGACATCCTGTGCGCAACGATGAAGGTGGTGCGTCCGCGCATCAGCCGCTCGAATGCCTCCATGATTTCCTGCTCGGTCTGGACATCCACGGAGCTGGTCGGCTCGTCGAGGATCAGGATCGGCGCGTCCTTCAGGAAAGCGCGCGCGAGCGCGATGCGCTGCCGCTCGCCGCCGGAGAGGCGCATGCCGCGTTCGCCGACCTGGGTCGCGTAGCCCTCCGGCAGCGCGGCGATGAATTCGTGCGCGTTGGCGGCGCGCGCGGCCGTTTCGATGGCGGCCGGGTCCGCGTCGGCGCGGCCGTACGCGATGTTCTCCGCGATCGAGGTCGAGAACAGCACCGGCTCCTGCAGCACGATGGCGAACTGCCGTCGCAGGTCGTCGAGCCGCCAGCGCCGCAGATCTCCGCCGTCGAGCAGCACCGCGCCCGAGGTTGGATCGTAGAACCGCGTCACGAGGTTGACGAGCGTGGTCTTGCCGGCACCGGTGCGGCCCACGATGCCGACGCGCATGCCGGCGCGCACGCGCAAGTTCAGACCCTCCAGGACGAAATGCTTGCCGTCGTAGGAGAAGCCGGCCTCGCGGAACTCGATCTCGCCCCGTGCCCGCTCGAGGGCGCGCGCATCCGCGCGGTCGCTCACCTCGGGAAACTGCTCGAGCAGCGCGAATGCGCGCTCCGCGCCGGCGACTGACTGCTGCAATTGCGACAGATTCTTGCTCAGCATCTCGAGCGGCCGGTAAAGCTGTGCGAGGTAGGCCATCACGATGACGAGCTCTCCGAGCGTGAGCCTGCCCTGCTGCACATGAAGAACGCCGAGGTAGAGCGCACAGGCGGTACCCGCCCCGAGGGTCAGGCCGACCAGCGTGTAGAACGCGCCTTGCAGCCGGACCAGCTCGACATTGGCACGCACCTCTTCGGACGCCTGGTTCACGAACCGGCGCTGCTCGCGGCGCTCCTGCGCGAACGCCTTGACCACGCGCAGGCCGGTCAGCACTTCCTGGAGCACGGAGGCGACCGAGCTGCCGAGCTCCTTGGCCTGGTGCCATTTCGCGTGCAGGCGCCGGCTGAACACGCGGATCAGTACCACGAGCACCGGCAGCACCGCGAGCGCCACCAGGGCCAGGGCGCCGTCCAGTCGCGCCGTGACCGCGATCATCCCGACGAGGGTCATGGCGGCCGTGAGGAACGGAGAAATGCCGTAGGCCGCGATCCACTGGATGGCGGGCGCGTCGTACTGGACGCGATAGATCGAGTCGGCGGTGCCGCGCGTGTCGTGATAGGCGAGCGAAAGGCGCTGCACGTGCCCGAAGAGCGCCGCGCGAAATTCCAGCACCAGCCTTTCGCCGGTATAGGACTGCAGCATCCAGGTGAGGAATTTCTGCGCTTCCGTGAGGAGGGCGAGCGCAAGCACGAGGCCCACAGCGATCACCAGCGCAAGCTGCGCAGTGGGCTGCCCGCCGATCGCGGCGAGCGGCCAGGGCAGCGGGTGATCGCCGAGCGCACTATCGATCGCGATCTTGAGCGGCACCGGGGCAAGCAGCGCGAGCGGCACGGCGGCGACGTCGAGCACCAGGATGCACGCGAGGTGCAGCCAATAGGGCCGGGCTTGCGCCAGCAGCCTCGTCGCGAGCCGCCGGGGTTTGCGCGGGGCCGGCGCGCTCATGCCCGTTCGCCCATGCTCACCGCCCGTTCCAACGTCGCGAGCGCACGGCCGCAGTCGGCCGCCACGCGCCACGCAAGCATGCCGGCAGCGACACCGAGCAGCGCCGCCGCGAGCCAGGCCTGATCGAGCGCGGCGCCCAGCGACAGCGCCGCGAGGAGCGCCGCCGCGATCGTCGCCGGAATCGACGGGCGCGGCCACAGCCGCCACCGGGCCATCTGCCGGCCGGCGTCATGCTCCTCGATGCCGAGCCGCACGCGCGCGGCGCCAAGGGTGCCGACGCGGGTCTCCAGGTCCCAGCGCTCATAGTCCCCGCCTCGTCGCACAGCGGCATGCACGCCGCGCAGGCGCGTCTCCAGATCGCCCAGCCAGAGCTCGGGGGCATGCCATTCCTCGCGCCAGGTTTCGCGCTCGAGGGGGCGTGGCGCCATTGAGGGGCCGCCGCCGCGCTGGCGCCACGGCGTCAGCCCGTGTCGGAGGCGTCCGAGAAGCCGCGCGAGCGGCTGCAGGACGTGGAGGCTGGCGGTGAGCAGCCAGCGCCGGAGCTCTTCGCCGATCGACTGCGCCGGCTCCGCGTATGACGCGCGGCTTGCCGCCATCGCCGCCTGCACGAGCGGGGCGGCTGCGGCAAGCAGCGCGAGCGGCACCGCGATCAGCAGCGGCGGCCAGGACAGGCCGAGCAGGGAGAGCGTTGCGAGCGCCGCGATCACCAGGAACCACTCCGGCATCAGCGGCAGCGCAAGCAGCGTCACCGGCGTCGGTCGATATAGCGCCTGATACGCGCCCGATCCCCAGACTCCGCCGTACACGCGGGCTCGGCCGAGCGGAATCGGCGATGCGAAGCCGCGGCCGTACAGGCGGCCGGCCCACGCGAGGTGCCCGGCCGGGCTGTAGCGCTCGTACCACTTCTGCTCGAGGAGCGCCTCGGCCTTGCCATAGCCTTGCTGCTGGCGCCAGTACAGGGCAAGCGAATTGCGGCGGTGATGCCAGTCCATGGCGCCGGCGTGAAAGCCGATCCGCCCGCCGCGCTGCTGCAGTCGCCAGCACAGGTCCACGTCGTCGCCGGCGGCGCGGTAGCGGGGATCGAATCCGCCGACTGCGGCGAGCGCCTCGCGCCGGAAGGCCATGTTGCAGCCGGGAATATGCTCGGCCTCGCGGTCGGAAACGAGCACGTGCACCGGACCGCCGGGCGCGTTCGCAACGCATTCGGCGATCGCGCCGTCGCCGGGAGGCGCGATGTTCGGCCCGCCCACGCCGACCCAGTCGCGGGTCATGAAGCTGTAGGCGATGTAGTGCAGCCAGTGCGGATCGGGATAGGCGTCGTCGTCAATATAGGCGACGATCTCGCCGCTCGCCGCCTGCCAGCCGGTATTGCGCGCGCTCGAAAGGCCGCGGTTGTCGGTGCTGATGAGGCGCACGTCGTACTCCGTGGCGAGCGCTGGCGTGGCGTCGGTCGAGCCGTCGTTGACCACGATGACCTCGAAGTTGGGGTACTGCAGGCGCGCGAGCCCCTCAAGCGTGTCGCGCAGAGTGCGCGCGCCGTTATAGCTGCAAACCACGACGCTCACACGCGGCCAGGGCGCATCCTCGGGGAACGGCACCTCGGCGTAAGCCTTGCGCAGCGCGGCGAGCGCCGGCTTGGGCGCGCGCCCTCGGGTCGTGAGCCCGAAATCCCAGTCTTCGACCTCGAAGCCGCCGCGGTGCCACTCGTCGGTCCACGCGAACACGAACGTGCCCGCGCAGCCCTCTGCGAACGCGGTGCGCACCTGCCAATCGATGCTTTCCGCCTGCGCCGCCTCGCCCTGGCGGCGCGAGTCCAGACCGATCTCGGCCATGACGAGCGGGCGCTCTCCGGCCAGGTTCTGCAGCCGTGCGAGGTAGGCTTCGAACCGGTCGCGCGACTCCAGGTAGACATTGAAGCAGGCGAAATCGAGAAACGGGAGATGGAGGTATTCGGTGGTCGGAAAGTTTACGTAGGTGACCAGCGCGTCCGGATCCTGCGACTTGGCGGCGTCGTAGAGCCGCCGCACGAAGCGCTCCACTCGCCGCCGCCCGTGCCAGCGCACGATGCTTGGCGGGATCTCGTTGCCCACCGAGTAGCCGAGCAGCGCCGGATGCCCGGCGCACTGCCGCGCAGCCGTGCGCACGCGCGCTTCGATCTCGGTCGCGCGGCCCGGAACGTCCAGGAAGGCGATGTGCTGCTCCCACGGCAGTCCCACCATGACGTACAGGCCGTGGCGCTGCGCCTCGTCGAGAAGGGAGCGGGGCGGCACCGTGTAGACGCGCAC
>DASYPG010000101.1:0-18142 GCA_036006885.1 Burkholderiales bacterium
ACCAGGACCGTCATCACCGGGCGTCGGACGAAGGGCTCGCAGAAATTCACGACGCCTCCGCCGCGGGCTTGGCGATCTGCACCCTCATCTTTGGCCCAAGCCGCAGCTGGCCGCGCACGACAATCAGCTCGTCCTTGGCCAGGCCCTTCGCGACGATGGCGCGCTCGCCATCGGTGCGCTGCACCGCGATCCGGCGCACGTCGGCGACCATTTCCGGGCTCACCACGTAGACATACTGGCCCTCGGGCCCGGTCTGCACCGCGGTTGAGGGAACGACCAGCGCGTCGGCCTGCTCGTAGAGGCGCAGGCTCACGTTGACGAACTGCCCCGGCCAGAGCGCCGCGTCGGCATTGTCGAACTGGGCTCGCAGGCGAATCGTGCCGGTGGTCGGATCGACCGCGTTGTCGATAAAGATCAATCGCCCGCTCGGCCGCGATTGCTGCGATTCGGGCGGCGTCACCTCGACGGCGAGCGGCCCCTTGGCCATGTACTGGCGCACTTCGGGGAGATTCTGCTCCGGTACGGCGAAGTTGACGTAGATCGGCCTGACCTGGTTGATCACCAGCAGCGGATTGACGTCGTTCGCCCGCACCATGTTGCCCGCCTGGAGCAGCACGCGGCCGACATAGCCGTCGAGCGGCGAGTGGATGGTGCAGTACTCGAGGTTGAGGCGCGCGTTCTCGAGCGCGGCCTGGCTCGCCCTGGCGGTGGCCTCGGCGGTGGCCGCGTTGGTGCGAATCTGCGCGTAGGCGTCCTTGGAGATGAAGTTCTTCTCGAGAAGCTCCAGGTAGCGCTTTTCCTGCGACTGGGCGTGGTCGCGCGCCGCGGTGTCGCGCAGGGCGTTCGCTTCCGCCTGGCGCAGCGCCGCCTGGAACGGCCGCGGGTCGATGCGGAAGAGTACCTCGCCCTTCTTCACCGCCGCGCCTTCGCGCATGTTCACGTCGGTGATCTGGCCGTCGACGCGCGCCTTGACCTGCACGGTCGAGAACGCTTCGACGTTGCCGATCGCGGTGACTCGCACCGGCACGGTCTCCTGCAGCACGCGCGCGACGGTCACCGGCACGGCCCCGGCGCCGCCCTTGCCCTTGCCGCCTTCCCTGGCGCTCTTCGCCGTCCTGCCGTCCGCGACGATGAGATAGCTTCCAAGCCCCACCGCCGCGGCGACCGCGACCACCACGGCAAGGGCGAACACGCGGCGGCGGCTGGAGGCGGTCATGAACCGACGATTGTCATGCCGGAATGCGGTCGTGGGCAATCAACTCTTCGACCGATTCGCGGCGACGCACCAAATGCGCATTCGAGCGGTCGACCAGGACTTCGGGCGCGCGGGGGCGCGAGTTGTAGTTCGAGCTCATGGACATTCCGTAGGCGCCCGCGGACCGCACGGCGAGCAAATCGCCCTCAGCGGCGACGAGGCGGCGCCCCTTGGCGAGAAAGTCCGCACTCTCGCACACGGGGCCGACGATGTCGTAAACAGTGTCGCCGGGCGCGGATTCCCGCACCGGCTCGACGTCGTGCCACGCGCCGTATAGCGCGGGGCGGATGAGGTCGTTCATGGCCGCGTCGACCACTAGGAAGCCTTGCTTCACGTACTCCACCCGTGTCAGCAGCACGCCAGCATTGCCCACGATCGAACGGCCGGGGTCGAAGACCACCGTCTGCGGACGCTGTCCCAGAGCGTTCAGTGCGCCGGCGACGAACGTTTCGATCGGATCAGGCCGTTCGTCCTTGTAGCGGATGCCGATGCCGCCGCCGAGGTCGATGTGCTTCAGTTGGATGCCGAGGTTTTCCAATCGTTCGACGAGTACGGCCAGACGCTCGGCCACAGCGACGAACGGCCCGGCTTCGGTCAGGAGCGAGCCGATGTGGCAGCCGATGCCGACGACCTCGATGCCCTGGAGCCCGGCGGCGCGCTGGTAGAGCCGCTCGGCTTCGCCGTGCGCGATGCCGAACTTGCTCTCGCGCAGGCCGGTGGAGATGTACGGATGGGTCTTGGGATCGATGTCTGGATTGACCCGCAGCGCGATCGGCGCGCGCCGGCCGAGGGCGCGCGCTATGCGGTCGACGCGGGCGAGCTCGGCTTCGGACTCCACATTGATGCAGCCGATGCCCGTTTCGAGCGCGAACTGGATCTCGCGTTCGCTCTTGCCGACGCCGGAAAACAGCGTCTTCCCCGGATCGCCGCCGGCGGCGATCACCCGGGCGAGCTCGCCCCCCGAGACGATGTCGAAGCCCGCGCCGAGGCGCGCGAGCAGCGCCAGCACCGCGAGATTGGAGTTTGCCTTGACCGAATAGCAGATGAGCGATTCCCGGCCGCGCAGCGCGCGCGCAAATTCCCCGTAGGCCGACTCGATCGCCGCGCGCGAGTACACGTAGCAGGGTGTGCCGAAGCGGCGCGCAATGTCATCGAGCGGTACTTCCTCGGCGTGCAGAACGCCCTCGCGGTAGGAATAGCTCACGGACCTATTTCTTCTCTTCGACTTCGGCGTCGGGATAGGGGACCGGCTTCGGCGGCGGCGGCTTCGCCGGCTTCACGCCCGGCGGCGGCTTGTCCCGCAGGTACAGCGCGCCCTTCTGCCCGCATGCGGTCGCGGCCAGCGCCAGGGCGACCCACACGGCGGTCCAGCGCACCTCAATGCACCCGTCAGCGAAGGAAGCGCATAAAATCCGCATGTTAACCCATGGATGAGCGGCAATTCGAAGCCCTCGCGGGCGAGGCGTTGCGCTCGATCGAGCGGGCGCTGGAGCAAAGCGGCGTCGACGCCGACATCGAGCTCAAGGACGGCGGCGTGCTCGAGCTCGAGTTCGGCAACGGCTCCAAGATCATCGTCAACCGGCACGGCGCGGCGCGCGAGATCTGGGTTGCGGCGCGCTCAGGCGGGTTTCACTTCCGCTGGGACGGCTCGGCGTGGAGGGACACGCGCGACGGCGCCGAACTGTTCGCGGCCCTCTCCAGGCTGGTGTCCGCCCAGAGCGGCACCGGGGTCATCCTCTCCGCCTAGTGTCCGCTCAGCGTCCGCTCAGTGCCCAGGTCAGGGCGGCGTTTCCGATGTCCCAAGGGGCGCCACCAGCGGAACGATCGGCTGGAGCACCTCGGGCGGCGGGACCGCTTCCTGATAGAAGTATTCGGGCGCCAGCCGCCCCTCGCCGAGCACGCCCAAGACCGGCACGCTGACGACGCCGACCGGGACGGTGCGCGGCGCCTCGGGGATCTCCTTGAGCGCCTTTTCCATGTAGCCGATCCAGATCGGAAGCGCGACCGCCGCGCCGGTCTGGTTGCGGCCGAGGCTCTTCGGCTGGTCAAAGCCCATCCAGGCGATGCCGACGAGGGTCGGCTGGTAGCCTGCGAACCAGGCGTCGACGAATTCGTTCGTGGTGCCGGTCTTGCCGGCGAGGTCGTTGCGGCCAAGGCGCGTAGCGCGCGCGGCGGTGCCGTAGCGCGTCACGTCCTGCATCATGTGGTCCATGATGAAGGCGTTGCGCGGATCGAGCACCCGCAGGCTCTCGTCGCCGGCGCGCTTCGGGTTCGCCAGCGCGAGCGGCGTGCCGCGGTCGTCGACGATCTTGAGAATGAAATAGGGCTGCACGAGGTAGCCGCCGTTCGCGAACACCGCGTACGCGCGCGCCATCTGCCAGGCGGTCACCGAGCCGGCGCCGAGGGCCATGGTGAGATACGGCGGGTGCTTCTCGGGCTCGAAGCCGAAGCGGGTCACGTACTCCTGCGCGTACTTCGGCCCGATCGCCTCGAGGATCCGGATCGACACCATGTTCTTGGACTTGGCGAGCGCGGTGCGCAGGCGCATCGGGCCCTCGTACTTACCGTCGAAGTTCTTGGGCTCCCAGCGCTGGCTGCCGGTCTGCTCGGCTTCGAGCACGACCGGCTCGTCCGGGATCACGGTCGCCGGGGTAAAGCCCTTCTCGAGCGAGGCCGAATAGATGAAGGGCTTGAACGACGATCCGGGCTGGCGCCAGGCCTGGGTGACGTGGTTGAACTTGTTGCGGTTGAAGTCGAAGCCGCCGACGAGCGCACGCACCGACCCGTCCTGCGCGTCGAGCGAGATGAAGGCCGACTCGACCTCGGGCAGCTGGACGATCTGCCACGGCTTGGTCGGCGCCTCGCGCTGCACGCGAATGATCGCGCCGCGGCGGATGCGCTTTTGCGGCGCCGCCTTGGAGTCGAGCGCGCGCGCCGCAAACCGCAGCGACTCCCCGGCGAGCGAGATCTTCTCGCCGGTGCGCAAAGCCGCCTCGATCTGCTTCGCGTCGACCGCGGTGACGATGGCGGCAAGGAGATCGTCGTTGTCGGGGTGCTCGTTCAGCGCTTCCTCGTAGTCGTCCTCGTCGGGCTTTGCCGGCAGCTCCGAAAAGCCTTCCGGACCGCGGTAGCCGGTGCGCCGGTCGTAGTCGAGCACGCCCTTGCGCAGCGACGCGTACGCGGCTTCCTGGTCGGCCTTCCGGAGGGTGGTGTAGACGCGAAAGCCGCGGCTGTAGACCTCGTCGGGATAGTGCTCCGCGATCGCCTGGCGCACCATCTCCGCGGCGTATTCGGCATGCACGGAGTATTCGTTCACTTCCCTTTTAGGCCGGATGGGTGCTTGAGTTGCCTCTTCGTATTGCGCCGCGGTAATGTGCCCCAGCTCGGCCATCCGGCGAAGCACATAGTGCTGGCGTTGCTTGGCCCGCTGCGGGTTGGCGATCGGGTTGTAGAGCGAGGGTGCCTTCGGCAGCCCGGCCAGCATCGCAGTCTCGGCGAGGCTCAGCTTGTCGAGCGCCTTGCCGAAGTAGATCTGCGAGGCGGCGCCGAAGCCGTAGGCGCGCTGGCCGAGGTAGATCTGGTTGACGTAGAGCTCGAGGATCTGCTCCTTGGACAGGCTGTGCTCGATCTTGAACGCGAGCAGCGCCTCGTAGAGCTTGCGGGTGAGCGTCTTCTCCGAGGAGAGAAAGAAGTTTCGCGCCACCTGCATCGTGATCGTGCTTGCGCCCTGCCGGCGCCCGCCGGAGACGAGGTTCATGTAGGCCGCGCGCAGCACGCCGATGTAGTCGATGCCGGCGTGCTCGTAGAAGCGCTCGTCCTCGGCCGCGAGGATCGCGGTTTTCAGCACGTCGGGCACCTCGCCGATCGCGACGACGGCGCGCCGCTCCTCGCCGAATTCGCCGATCTGCACGCCTTCCGCGGTGTAGATGCGCAGCGGGATCTTGGGCTGGTACTCGGTCAGCGCCTGCAACGAAGGCAGGTTCGGATAGGCGAGCGCGATGGTGAGTGCCAACAGCAGCACGCAGGTCACCAGAAAGCCGCCCGCCAGGACCAGCGGAAAGGCAAGAAATCTAAGCCACTTCAAGGGTTAATCGTTACCCGCATGTTGTTAGCGAAATGCTGCACGTCGACCATGATACCCCGTTCGCCTTGTGGAAAATTGACTAGACACTTGCGGGGCTTGTTGCTATCGTTTAACGCAAATTCTACTTATCGCTTCTAAGCATCGGTAAGAAAAAAGAAAAACTTAAAAATAAACCAAGAGCGACGAGAAACCAAGGGAACCTGCCTCGAATGGAATTCGACCTTTTCAAGCCCAAGGCGCCGCCGCTCTTTGGACTCGACATCAGCTCCTCCTCGGTAAAGATGCTCGAGATCGTGGAAGCGGGCAAGGACGCCTATCGCGTCGAGCGCTATGCGATCGAGCCCCTGCCGCGCGACGCGGTCGTCGACGGCAACATCAACAACCTCGAAGCGGTGACCGAAGCGGTGCGCCGGGCGCACAAGCGCCTGGCGACGCGCACCAAGCACGTCGCCATGGCCGTGCCGACGGGCGCGGTGATCTCCAAGAAGATCGTGCTGGGCGCGAGCCTGCGCGAGGAGGAGCTCGAGCTGCAAGTCGAGAGCGAGGCGAACCAGTACATCCCGTTCGCGCTCGACGAAGTGAACCTCGACTTCCAGTCGCTCGGCCCGGCGCCGAACAGCCCCGAGGAGCAGGAAGTCCTGATCGCCGCGACGCGCAAGGAGAAGGTCGAGGACCGCGTGGCGGTGGCCGAGTCCGCCGGCCTCAAGGCGCTCGTGATGGACGTCGAGTCCTTCGCGCAGCAGGCGGCGCTCGGCCTGGTGGTGCAGAGCCTGCCGAACGGCGGCAAGGACCAGAACGTCGCGGTGGTGGACATCGGCGCCAACGTCATGAACGTGACGGTGCTGCGCAACGACCAGTCGATCTACACCCGCGAGCAGGCTTTCGGCGGCAACCAGCTCACGCAGGACATCGCGACCCGCTACGGCATGAGCCCGGACGAGGCCGAGAACGCCAAGCGCTCCGGCGGCCTGCCGGACGACTTCGAGGCCGAGGTGCTGCGCCCGTTCATGGAGAACCTGTCCATGGAAGTGCAGCGCGCGCTGCAGTTCTTCTTCACCTCGACCCAGTACCACAGCATCGACCACATCCTGCTCGCGGGCGGCTCGGCGGTGATCCCCGGCCTCGACGCCGTCGTCAATGCGCGCACCCAGGTCGCGACCAGCGTCGCCAACCCGTTCGCCTCGATGCAGACTTCGCCGCGCGTGCAGCTGAAGCGCCTCATGATCGACGCGCCCTCGCTCATCGTCGCCTGCGGGCTCGCCATGCGGAGGTTCGATCCCCAATGATGGCCCGCATCAACCTACTCCCGCACCGCTCCGAGCGGCGCAAGCGCGCCCGGCAGCATTTCTTCGTGGTCGCCGGCGGCACGGCGCTGCTCGGCGCGCTGATCGTCGTGGCGATGCACGGCTTCTACGCCGCGAAGATCGACAGCCAGATCGAGCGCAACCGCTTCCTGAAGAGCGAGGTCGCCAAGCTCGACAAGGAGATCGCCGAGATCACCAAGCTCAAGGACGAGATCGCGGCGCTGCTCGCGCGCAAGCAGGTGATCGAGACGCTGCAGACCGACCGCGCCCAGACCGTGCACCTGCTCGACGAGCTGGTGCGCCAGATGCCCGAGGGCGTCTACCTGAAGTCGATGACGCAGAGGGGCCTGCGCATCAGCGTGGTCGGCTACGCGCAGTCCAACGCGCGCGTGTCCACCCTGATGCGGAACATCGAGTCCTCGCCCTGGATCGCCAACCCCGGGCTGGTGGAGGTGAAGGCCGCCAGCGTGGAAAAGCGCAGGCTCTCGGAATTCAACCTGTACTTCGACGTCAAGCGTCCCGATGCGAAGGACGACAAGGCGCCCGCCAAGCCGGCGGCCAAGAAAGGCTAGCCCATGGCGATCAACTTCAACGCGCTGGTCGACGAGTTCAAGAAGACCAACTGGCAGGACCCGGGCACCTGGCACTGGGCCCCCAAGATCCTGGTGCTGGCCGCCGTCCTGGTCGGCATTCCGGTGGCGGGGTTCTTCGCCGACACGCAGGGCCAGATCGACCAGCTCGAAGCCGGCCGTGCCGACGAGGTCAAGCTGAAGCAGGACTACCTCAACAAGAAGCGCCAGGCGGTCAACCTCGACCTGCACCGTCAGCAGCTGCGCGAGATCGACACGCAGTTCGGCGCGCTGCTGCGCCAGCTGCCCAACAAGTCGCAGATGGACGCGCTGCTCGTCGACATCAACCAGGCCGGACTCGGGCGCGGGCTGCAGTTCGAGCTCTTCAAGCCCGCGCCGCAGGAGACGCTGCGCGAGTTCTATGCCGAGCTGCCCATCCAGGTGAAGGTCGCCGGTAACTACCACGACATGGGAGCGTTCGCGAGCGACGTCGGCCAGCTCTCGCGCATCGTGACCCTGAACGACGTGAAGATCGACGCCGGCAAGGACGGCACCCTCAGCATGGAGGTCGTCGCGCGCACCTTCCGCTACCTGGACGACCAGGAAGTGGCGCAGCAGCGCAAGACGTCGGCCGCGGCGAAAAAGGCGGCGAAGTGAACAAGAAACTTCTATTCGTGGCGGCGCTCGCGCTCGCCGCCTGCGGCGGCGACGAGCACAGCGACCTCAAGCAGGAGCTCAACCAGCTCACCAAGGACTTCCGCGGCCGCGTCGACCCGCTGCCGCAGGTGAAGCCTTATGAGCCGGTCCCGTACACCGCCGAGGGACAGGTCGACCCCTTCCGCCCGCAGCGCATCGACGTGGCGCAACGCAAGCTCAACCCGAGCGCGAACAACGCGCGCGTGGAGCGGGAGCGTGACCGACCCAAGGAGCCGCTCGAGGCCTTCCCGCTCGAGTCGATCCAGATGATGGGCACCATCACCCAGGACAGGGAGACCTTCGCCCTCGTGAAGGCCGGACCCAACCTCTATCGGGTGCGCAAGGGCAACTACCTAGGCCAGAACTTCGGCGTCGTCACCGGGATCGACGAGAGCCAGATCACCCTCAAAGAGCTGATCCAGGACGGCGGCGGCGAGTGGATCGAGCGTAACAGCGCGCTGCAATTGGTGGAGACAAAAAGATGAACAAAGCGGTTGCAATCGCCTGTGGCTTGCTGTTCTGGCTCGCCGGCACCGGTATGGCGCGGGCGCAGGCTCCGGCCAACGCCATCGAGGCCTTCGAGGTCACGCAGCAGGGCGGCAAGACCATCATCCGCATCACCACCAAGGAGCCGCTGCGCAGCGCGCCGCCGAACTTCGCGGTGGCGAACCCTGCGCGCATCGCGTTCGATTTCGCCAACACCACCAACGCGCTCGGCCGGTCCAACCAGGACATCTCCCAAGGCGAGCTGCGCAGCATGAACGTGGTGCAGGGCGCCGAACGCACGCGGCTGGTCCTCAACCTGCGGCGTCCAGTGCCGCACGAGACGGCGCTCGACGGGCGCACCGTGGTCATCACCCTCGCCGAGGCGCCGGTGGCGCAGACCGCGCCCGGGGGACAGGTGTCGCGCTTCGCCGAGGGCCGCGCCGACGCCAAGCACCAGATCCGCGACGTCGACTTCCGCCGCGGCCGCGGCGGCGAGGGCCGCGTCGTGGTGGACCTCTCGGACACCACCACCGGCATCGATATCCGCACCCAGGGCCAGAACATCGTGATCGATTTTCTGAAGACCGCGCTGCCCGAGAAGCTGCGCCGGCGCCTCGACGTGGTCGACTTCGCCACGCCGGTGAACACGATCAACACGTTCCAGCAGGGCGAGAACGTGCGCATGATCGTCGAGCCGCGCGGTCAGTGGGAGCACAACGCCTATCAGTCGGACACCCAGTTCGTGCTCGAGGTGAAGCCCGTGTCCGCGGACCCCTCGCGCGCGACCCAGCGCGGCCGCTACACCGGCGAGAAGCTGTCGCTCAACTTCCAGAACGTCGAGGTGCGCGCGGTGCTCAACGTCATCGCCGACTTCACCGACCTCAACATCATCACGAGCGACACCGTGACCGGCAACATCACCCTGCGTCTCAAGGACGTCCCCTGGGACCAGGCGCTCGAGATCATCCTGCAGACCCGCGGCCTCGACAGCCGCCGCGCGGGCAACGTGATCTGGATCGCGCCGCGCGACGAGCTCGCGACGCGCGAGAAGCTTGCGCTCGAGGCGGCGCAGCAGATCAACGACCTGGAGCAGACGCGCACCGAGTCGTTCCTGATGAGCTACCAGAAGGCGGCCGACGTGCAGAAGCTCCTGTCGGACCCGGCGCAGCGCATCCTTTCCAAGCGCGGCAGCGCGGTGGTCGACGCGCGCACCAACACGCTGTTCGTGCAGGACGTCCCCAGCCGCCTCGACGAGGTGCGTCGCCTGATCGCGCAGATCGACGTCGCGGTGCGCCAGGTCATGATCGAGGCGCGCATCGTCGAAGCGAACGACGCCTTCGCCAAGAACCTGGGCGTGCGCCTGGGCCTGCTGGAGCAGGGGCTCGCCAACCGGCGTCCGTTCGGCGGGGAGGGCAACGGGCTCAATGTCGGCATGAACATCGGCGCCGAGCTCGTGAACACCGGCCAGGCCGCCGGTCTGGTGCAGGGCATCCCGGTCATCAACGGCCCCGGCCTGAACGCCAACCTTCCGGCCGCCGGCCTGAACTCGTTCAACGCCGGACAGTTCTCGTTCATCCTGTTCAACAGCGCCCTGTCCCGTTTCCTCAACCTCGAGGTCTCGGCGCTCGAGTCCGACGGCAAGGGCAAGATCATCGCCAGCCCGCGCGTGCTGACGGCGAACCAGGCCGAGGCGCTGATCGAACAGGGCACAGAGATTCCCTACCAGCAGGCCACCTCGTCGGGCGCAACGTCGGTGAGCTTCCGCAAGGCCAACCTCGCGCTCAAGGTGAAGCCGCAGATCACGCCCGACGGCAACGTCATCATGACCCTGGACGTGAACAAGGACCAGCCCGGCGCGACCACCCCCGCGGGCGTACAGATCAACACCAAGCACGTCAAGACCGAGGTGCTGGTCGAGAACGGCGGCACCGTGGTCATCGGCGGCATCTACGAGCAGAACGACCGCACCGACATCACCAAGATCCCGCTGCTGGGCGACCTGCCGGTCCTCGGGTTTTTCTTCAGAAACAACACCACTACCAGCGCCAAGACCGAGCTGCTGGTGTTCATCACGCCTCGCATCGTGAACGAGCGCCTGACCATCCGCTGAGGCCTGTACCGGCGCGCAGTCCGGCAATTTGTTCCTACAATGCCGGGGTGAAGCCGGGGAACATCTTCCTGGTCGGCCTGATGGGGGCCGGCAAGACCACCGTCGGACGGCTGCTCGCGCGGCGTCTGAAGCTGCGCTTCTTCGACTCCGACCAGGAGATCGAGCAGCGCTGCGGCGTGAAAATCCCGCTGATTTTCGAGATCGAGGGCGAAGCCGGGTTTCGCTCGCGCGAAGAGCAGGCGATCGCCGAGCTCACCGCCATGGAGGGCATCGTGCTCGCCACGGGAGGCGGCGCGGTGCTCGACGCCGACAGCCGCCGGCGCCTCACCGCGAGGGGCACCGTGATCTATCTGAACGCGCGTCCCGAAGACCTGTACGAGCGCGTGCGGCACGACCGCAAGCGGCCGCTGCTCGCGACCGCCGAGCCGCTTGTACGACTGCGCGCGCTGCACGCCGAGCGCGATGCGCTCTATCGCGACGTCGCCGACGTGGTCGTGGATACCGGCGCGCAGAGCGTGCAGTTCCTGGTCCGCGACCTCGTCGAGCGGCTGGAGGAGCAATGGAAACGCTCGGCGTAGCCTTGTTCTCCGGTACGGGGAGCCGCTCCTACCCGATTCACATCGGCAGCGGATTGCTCAACCGCGCGGAGCTTTACCGGCCCTACCTCGGCGGCGGCAGCGCCGCGATCGTCACCAACGACGTGGTCGCGCCGCTCTACCTTTCGAAAGTAAAAAAGGCTCTGGACGGCGCCCGCCTTACCGAGATCGTGGTGCCTGACGGCGAGCAGGCCAAGAGCTGGCAGGTGCTTGAGCACATCTTCGACGCGCTGCTCGCGGCGCGCTGCGGGCGCGACACGCTGCTCGTCGCCCTGGGCGGGGGTGTCGTCGGCGACCTCGCGGGCTTTGCCGCCGCCGTCTACCAGCGCGGCATCCCGTTCCTGCAGGTCCCGACCACGCTGCTCGCGCAGGCCGATTCGTCGGTCGGCGGCAAGACCGCGATCAATCATCCGCGCGGCAAGAACATGATCGGCGCCTTCCACCAGCCGCTCGCAGTCATCTCGGACGTGGCCACGCTCGATACGCTCCCGGACCGCGAGCTGCGCGCGGGGCTCGCCGAAGTGATCAAGCACGCCCTGGCCCTCGACCTGCCCTTCGTAGAGTGGCTCGAAGAAAATCTCTCCAGGCTCCTGCGCCGCGACCGGGATGCCCTGATCTACGCAATCAAGCGCTGCTGCGAGCTCAAGGCCGGGATCGTGTCCGCCGACGAGCGCGAGGCGGGCGTGCGGGCGCTCCTCAATTTCGGCCATACCTTCGGCCATGCGATCGAGGCCGGCATGGGCTACGGCGCCTGGCTCCACGGCGAGGCGATCGGCGCGGGCATGGTGATGGCCGCCGAGCTCTCTTCGCGGCTGGGCCTGATCGGAAGGCCCGAAGTGGAAAGGATAAAAAGCCTCATCCGCCAGGCCGAGCTGCCCGCGGCAGGTCCCGCGTTTCCTCCGGAGAAGCTCATGGAGCTCATGGCGGGCGACAAGAAGGCGGCGCACGGGAAGCTGCGCTTCGTGGTGCTCGAGGCGCTCGGGCGGGCGGCGCTGCGCGGCGGGGTCGAGGAGGGGCAAATCCGCGCCGCCATTGTCGCTGCAGCGCAATAATTGTATATTTGTCAGTTCCGCCATGAGCTTGCCGCCGCCCCAAGGTCTCTACCATCCGGCGAATGAGCACGACGCCTGCGGCGTCGGGTTCGTGGCCAACATCAAGGGCAAGAAGTCGCACACCATCGTCGAGCAGGGCCTGACCGTGCTGCGCAACCTGACGCACCGCGGCGCGGTGGGTTACGACCCGAAGCTCTCCGACGGCGCGGGGTTGCTGCTTCAGATTCCTCACCGCTACTTCCGCGACGAGATGGCGAAGCAGGGCGTGAAGCTGCCCCCCGCCGGGCAGTACGGCGTCGGGATGGTGTTCCTGCCGCGCGACCCCGCCTCGCGCATCGCCTGCGAGTACGAGATCGAGCGCGCCATCAAGGACGAGGGCCAGGCGCTGCTCGGCTGGCGCGACGTGCCGGTCGACAACAGCGACCTCGCCGACGCGGCGAAGAAGCTGGAACCGGTCATCCGCCAGGTGTTCATCGGCCGCGGCCGCGGCGTCACCGTCACCGACGCGCTCGAGCGCAAGCTCTACATCATCCGCAAGAGCTCGGGCCACGCGATCCAGGCGCTGAAGCTGCAGCACGCGAAGGCCTTCTACGTGCCGTCGATGTCGGCCCGGACCATCTGCTACAAGGGAATGCTGCTCGCGTACCAGGTGGGCGAATACTACCTGGAGCTCAAGGACGCGCGCGTCGAGTCGGCCCTTGCACTGGTGCACCAGCGCTTCTCGACCAACACCTTCCCCTCCTGGGACCTCGCGCACCCGTTCCGCATGATCTGCCACAACGGCGAGATCAACACCCTGCGCGGCAACGTCAACTGGATCCGGGCGCGGCAGGGCGCGATCTCTTCGCCGATCCTGGGCAAGGACCTCGACAAGATCTGGCCGCTCATCTACGACGGCCAGTCGGACTCTGCGTCGTTCGACAACGCGCTCGAGCTTCTGGTGATGGGCGGCTACTCGGTCGCGCACGCCATGATGATGATGATCCCCGAGGCGTGGGAGAACCACGCCCTGATGGATCCGGCGCGGCGCGCGTTCTACGAGTACCACGCGGCGATGATGGAGCCCTGGGACGGTCCGGCGTCGATCGCCTTCACCGACGGCCGTCTAATCGGCGCCACGCTCGACCGGAACGGGCTGCGTCCGTCGCGCTACATCGTCACCGACGACGACCTCGTCATCATGGGCTCCGAGTGCGGCTGCCTGCCGGTGTCCGAGGAGAAGGTGGTCAAAAAGTGGCGCCTGCAGCCGGGCAAGATGTTCCTGGTCGACCTCGAGAAGGGCCGCATCGTCGACGACAAGGAGCTCAAGGACTCGCTCGCGAACGCCCGGCCCTACGCCGAGTGGATCGAGCGCATCCGGGTCAAGCTCGACGAGGTCGAGAGCGAAAAGACGCCGCCGCTCAAGTCGCAGGTGGCGCTGCTCGACCGCCAGCAGGCCTTCGCCTACACGCAGGAAGACCTGAAGTTCATCATGCAGCCGATGGCGGCGAACGGCGAGGAGCCGGTGGGCTCGATGGGCAACGACTCGCCGCTCGCCGTGATCTCGAACAAGAACAAGACGCTGTACCACTACTTCAAGCAGCTCTTCGCGCAGGTCACCAACCCCGCGATCGATCCGATCCGCGAAGACCTGGTGATGTCGCTGGTGTCGTTCATCGGCCCCAAGCCGAACCTCCTGGGCATCGACGAGCTCAACCCGCCGCTGCGCCTCGAAGTGTCGCAGCCAGTGCTCGACTTCTTCGAGATGGAGAAGATCCGGCACATCGAGCGCTACACCTCCGGGAAGTTCAAGTCCTGGGAGCTCGACATCACCTACCCCGTGGCCTGGGGCAAGGAGGCGGTCGAGGCGAGCCTCGCCTCGCTCGCCGCGCAGGCCGAGGACGCGGTGCGCTCGGGCTATTCGATCATCGTGATCTCCGACCGCAACGTCGACCGGGAGCGGGTGGCCATTCCAGCCCTTTTGGCTTTATCCGCGATCCACCAGCACCTCGTGGGCCGGGGACTGCGCACGTCGACCGGCCTGGTGGTGGAGACCGGCAGCGCGCGCGAGGTGCACCACTTCGCGCTCCTCGGCGGCTATGGTGCCGAGGCGGTGCATCCCTATCTCGCGCTTGAAACGATTCTCGCCCATTCCAGCGACAAGACCAAGGCGGTCAAGAACTACATCAAGGCGATCGGCAAGGGCCTGAAGAAGGTGATGTCCAAGATGGGCATCTCCACCTACATGTCCTATACCGGCTCGCAGATCTTCGAGGCCGTGGGCCTGGCGAGGTCGCTGGTCGACAAGTACTTCACCGGCACCGCGTCGAACATCGAGGGCATCGGTCTGTTCGACGTCGCCGAAGAGGCGATCCGCATCCACCGCGATGCCTTCGACCCGGTCGACCCGGTGCTCGCGTCGATGCTCGACGCGGGCGGCGAGTATGCCTGGCGCGTGCGCGGCGAGGACCACACCTGGACTCCCGACGCGATCGCCAAGCTGCAGCACGCCACGCGCGACGAGAAGCCCGCGCGCGGGTATTCGACGTACAAGGAATACGCGGCGCTCATCAACGACCAGTCGAAGCGGCACATGACGTTCCGCGGCCTGTTCGAGTTCCGCTTCGGCGACAGAAAGCCGGTGCCGATCGAGGAAGTCGAGCCCGCCGCCGAGATCGTGAAGCGCTTTTCCACCGGCGCGATGTCGCTCGGCTCGATCTCGACCGAGGCGCACACCACGCTCGCCATCGCCATGAACCGCATCGGCGGCAGGTCGAACACCGGCGAGGGCGGCGAGGACCGCCGCCGCTACGCGCCGATCAAGGCCGGCGAAACCCTTCAATCCCGCTTAGGGAAATCCAGAGTTGAAGTCGATATTCAGCTGCGCGAGGGCGATTCGCTCAAGTCCAAGATCAAGCAGGTCGCGTCGGGCCGCTTCGGCGTTACCGCAGAATACCTCGCGAGCGCCGAGATGCTGCAGATCAAGATCGCTCAAGGAGCGAAGCCCGGCGAGGGCGGACAGCTCCCCGGGCGCAAGGTGTCGGAGTACATCGCGGAGCTGCGCTATTCGATGCCGGGCGTGGAGCTGATCTCGCCGCCGCCGCACCACGACATCTATTCGATCGAGGACTTGGCGCAGCTCATCCACGACCTGAAGAACTCCAACCCCGAGGCGGCGATCTCGGTGAAGCTCGTGTCGGAGGTCGGAGTCGGCACCATCGCCGCCGGCGTGTCCAAGGGCAAGTCGGACCACGTCACCATCGCGGGCCACGACGGCGGCACCGGCGCCTCGCCGTGGTCGTCGATCAAGCACGCCGGCACGCCGTGGGAGCTCGGCCTTGCCGAGACGCAACAGACGCTGGTGCTGAACCGCCTGAGGGGCAGGATCTGCGTCCAGGTCGACGGGCAGATGAAGACCGGGCGCGACGTGGTGATCGGCTCGATCCTCGGCGCCGACGAGTTCGGCTTCGCCACCGCGCCGCTGGTGGTCGAGGGCTGCATCATGATGCGCAAGTGCCACCTCAACACCTGTCCGGTGGGCGTGGCCACGCAGGACCCGGTGCTGCGCAGGAAGTTCGAAGGCAAGCCCGAGCACGTGGTGAACTACTTCTTCTTCGTCGCCGAGGAAGTGCGCGAGCTCATGGCGCAGCTCGGTATTCGTCAGCTGAATGAGTTGATCGGGAAAACAGAGCTGCTCGACACGAAGAAAGGCATCGAGCACTGGAAGGCGCGCGGGCTGGACTTCTCCAAGGTCTTCTACATGCCGAAGATGCCGCCCGAGGTGGCGCGCTTCAACAGCGAAAGACAGAACCACGGCCTGGAGAAGGCGCTCGACAACCGCCTGGTCGAGCTGGCGCAACCGGCGCTCGAGCGCGGCGAGAAGGTGACCATCGAGACGCCGATCCGCAACATCAACCGCACCGTCGGCACGATCCTCTCCTGGCACATCGCAAGACGCTACGGCCACGAAGGCCTGCCCGACGACACCATCCATATTCGCTTTGCCGGGTCGGCGGGCCAGAGCTTCGGCGCCTTTCTCGCCAAGGGCGTCACGCTCGATCTCGTCGGCGACACCAACGACTACTGCGGCAAGGGCCTCTCCGGCGGGCGCATCTCGGTCCAGCCCTCGCCCAAGTTCCGCGGCGAGGCCACCGAGAACATCATCACCGGCAACGTGGTGCTCTATGGCGCGATCGCCGGCGAGGCCTATTTCCGCGGCGTGGCGGGCGAGCGCTTCGGCGTGCGCAACTCCGGCGCGCACGCGGTCGTCGAGGGTGTCGGCGACCACGGCTGCGAGTACATGACCGGCGGAATCGTCGTGGTACTGGGCAGCACGGGGCGCAACTTCGCCGCCGGCATGTCGGGGGGCCTTGCCTACGTGCTCGACCTCGACCGCGAATTCGCGAAGCACTGCAACGCCTCCATGGTCGACCTCGAGCCGCTCGTCGAGCACGAGGATGAGGCGACCCTCAGGCGCCTGATCGAGAACCACGCGCGCTACACCAATTCGAAGCGCGCCCAGGCCATCCTCGCCGGATGGGCGCAGTACCGCGCGAAGTTCGTGAAGGTATTCCCGAAGGAATACCGCAGGGCGCTCGCCGAGCTGCAGCAGAAGAAAGTCGCCGCGTAAGGGAGACAGGGTGGGCAAGATCACGGGGTTCCTGGAATACGAGCGCCTGGAAGAGGCGCACGAGCCTAAAGAAACGCGAAAGAGGCACTACCGGGAGTTCTACGCGCGCCTGGACGATCAGGCGGCGGGCGTGCAGGGCGCGCGCTGCATGGATTGCGGCATCCCCTTCTGCATGCAGGGCTGCCCGGTCAACAACATCATCCCGGACTTAAACGACCTGGTTTACCGGCAGGACTGGAAGAACGCGATCGAGACGCTGCACTCGACCAACAACTTTCCGGAATTCACCGGCCGCATCTGCCCGGCGCCCTGCGAGGAAGCGTGCGTGCTGCGCATCAACGAGGATCCGGTCGGCATCAAGTCGATCGAGCACGCCATCATCGACAAGGCCTGGGAGGAGGGCTGGGTGCGCGCGCAGCCGGCCGCGCACAAGACCGGCAAAAAGATCGCGGTGGTCGGCTCAGGTCCCGCCGGGCTCGCCTGCGCGCAGCAGCTCGCCCGGGCCGGGCACGACGTGACCGTGTTCGAGAAGTCCGACCGTATCGGCGGTTTGCTTCGCTATGGGATCCCGGACTTCAAGCTCGAGAAAGGCGTCATCGACCGGCGCCTGGAGCAGATGCGCGCCGAAGGCGTCAAGTTCCGCGCCGGCGTGTTCATCGGCAGCGAGCTCCCGGGCCGCGGCATCGTCAGCGATGCCAAGGCGAACTTGTCGGCGAAGAGCCTGCTGGCCGAGTTCGATGCGGTGGTGCTCGCGGCCGGGGCCGAGCAGCCGCGCGATCTGCCGATCCCGGGACGCAGCCTCGGCGGCGTGCACTTCGCCATGGAGTTCCTGCCGCTGCAGAACAAGCGCGTTGCCGGCGACCAGGAGGTCAGGGACCTGTGGGCCACCGACAAGCACGTGGTGATCATCGGCGGCGGCGACACCGGCTCGGACTGCGTCGGCACGTCCAATCGCCACGGTGCGAAGACGGTGACCCAGTTCGAGCTCCTGCCAATGCCGCCCGACGTGGAGCGCAACCCGGTCTGGCCCTACTGGCCGACGCGCCTGCGCACTTCGTCATCGCATGAGGAAGGCGTCAACCGCGACTGGTCCATTGCAACGAAGGAATTCATCGGCGAGCATGGCGCAGTCAAGGCCTTGAAAACCGTGAAGTTGGAATGGAAGGGCGGCAAGCCCACCGAAATCCCGGGCTCCGAGGCGGTGATTCCGGCTGATCTCGTGCTGCTCGCGATGGGGTTCGTCTCGCCCCTGCAGTCGATGCTCGAAGAGTTCGGCGTGCAGAAGGACGCGCGCGGCAACGCCAGGGCCAGTGTGGAGAACAGCACCTCCGGCTTGGCTTACGCGACCTCGGTGTCCAAGGTGTTCGCCGCCGGCGACGTG
>DASYPG010000102.1:0-4421 GCA_036006885.1 Burkholderiales bacterium
CTGCCAGGAGTTCCTCCTGTCGCTTGGGATCGAGACAGGCGGAACATGGGCCATTGCCTGCGACAGCGACGGCATCGACGGCTCGGAGGACAACGCCGGCGCCGTGCTTTCGCCGGACAGCATGAAGCGCGGGCGCGACGCCAAGGGGCTGCTGGCGAAGCACGACAGCTATGGATTTTTCAGCGAACTCGGCGACCTTGTGACAACCGGCCCGACGCGCACCAACGTCAACGACTACCGGGCTATCCTCGTGACCTAGTAGCTGTTCTCAGGCCGCACGTAGCACTTGAACTCGACTACGTTGCCGGAAGGATCCGCCACCATGAAGGTCTGATGCTCGTGGGCGGTGTTTACAAATCGCAGCGTCGGACGCTGCAGGAACTTAATCCCGGATTTCAGCACGTGGTCCCGCATCCTGGCGAAATCGTCCATGCGCAGGAACGTGAGGCCGTGATGGCGCGGGTAGGCGCGCGGATTGTGGACGCTCGCGCGCCGCTCGAGGTGGCAGACGAGCTGCAGCACGCCGCCGAAGCTGAACGTCACGCGGTCCTTCAGCCTGCGCACCGGCTGCGCCCCGAGCACCTCGGCGTACCAGCGCGCGGCCTCGTCGAGGTCGCGGCACGGCACCGCCACGTGGGCGATATAGAGCCCGGTCGTGACCGGCGTGTTGTCCAGCAGCCGTTCCTGCAGCTCGAGCTCAGCCCGATCGATGGTTTTCAGGCTTCGCTCGCGAGCAGCTCGACTTCGGCGCTCAGGGCGGACTGCACGCGGCCGTGCTCGGCTTCGATCCTGCCGAGGAGCTTGCGCGCTTCCTTGGTGTCGGAGCGCCGCGCCGAGGCCTCGATCTCGGCGCAATGCCGGCTCAACAGCGTGGCGCCGACGTTGGCGCTGCACGACTTGAGGGAGTGCGCCGAGCGCGCGATTTCAGGAGCGTCGTTCACGCTCGCCGCCTGCTTCAGCTTCTGCATCAGCTTCGGCGACTCGACGAGGTAAAGGTCGATGGTGCGCGCGAGCAGCTCCGGCCTGCCGTTGGTGCGCAGCGTGCCGAGCTGGTCGAGCACCTGCCGATCAAGAATCCCGCCGCCCCTCGCCTGGGCCGGCGCGGCGCCCTGCGGCTGTGGGGCCTGCGACATCCAGCGATCGAGCATTTCCTGGAGGGTTTGCATGCTGAACGGCTTGCTCAGGTAGTCGTCCATGCCGGCGTTCAGGCATTCCTCGCGGTCCTGCGCCATGGCGTTGGCGGTCAGCGCGACGATGGGGATGGCCTTGCCACCCGAGGACTGCTCGCGCTTGCGGATCTCCGCCGTGCACTCGAAGCCGTCCATCTCGGGCATGTGGCAGTCCATGAGGATGAGGTCGAACGAGCCGAGCGCGAGGGCCTCGAGCGCTTCCCTGCCGTTCGCGGCCACGGTCACGCTGTAGCCCTGCAGCTGCAGGATGCCAAGCGCCACCTGCTGGTTGATGACGTTATCCTCGACGAGCAGGATGTTGCCGCGCAGCGCGGCGGGCGCGGTGCTCGCCGGCTTGGACACCGGCAGCGCTTCGACCGGATCCTGCGCACGGCCTGCCATCGCGTTCACCAGGCATTCGTACAGCACCGTCTGGCGCACCGGCTTGACCAGGCACGCGTCGAAGCCGGCGTCGCGCGCGCTCCGGATGTCGGCGTGGCGGCGCGTCAGCATCACCAGCCGCAGGCCACCGAACTCGGCGCGCCGGCGCACGCCGCGCGCGAACTCGAGCGCGTCGAGGCCGGGCTTCGCCAGGTCGATGAGTGCGATGTCGTAGGGAACGCCGCGCGCCGCGCCCTCCACGAGCAGCTCGAGCGCCTGCCTCGGCGTCTCGGCTACCCGGATGCTCATCTCCCAGGTGCTCATCTGCGACTGCAGGATGCCGCTGTTGACGGCACTCGACTCGACGATCAGCGCACGCACGCCGGTCAGCAGGCCGATCGGGACCGAGCGAGGGCTCTGTTGCGACTGCGTCGCCTGCTTCTCGAACTTGCTGGTGAACCAGAACGTCGAGCCCGCGCCGGGCGAAGACTCGACGTGGATCGTCCCGCCCATCATCTCCACCAGCTGCCTGCTGATCGCGAGGCCGAGGCCCGAGCCGCCGTGCTTGCGCGTGGTCGAGCCGTCGGCCTGCATGAATTCGTCGAAGATGCGCGACTGGGCTTCCGACTTGATGCCGAGGCCGGTGTCCGCGACGTCGAAGCGCATGGTGACCCGCTTCTCGGTCTCCTCCACGCTCGCCACCCGCACCACCACCGAGCCCTGGTCGGTGAACTTGATCGCGTTGCCGATCAGGTTGGTCAGGACCTGGCCCAGGCGCAGCGAATCGCCCCTCACCATCGTGGTCAGCTCGCCGGGGATGCTGTAGGCGAGCTCGAGTCCCTTCACGTGGGCGCGCTCGGCCAGCAGCTCCACGGTGTCCTCGATCGTGCGGCGCAGATCCATGTCGGCGTTCTCGAGCTCGAGCTTGCCGGCCTCGATCTTGGAGAAATCGAGCAGGTCGTTGATGAGGCCGAGCAGGTTCTTGCCCGAGCGCTGCACCGTCTCGGCGTACTTGCGCTGGGTGCTCGTGAGCCCGGTCTCGAGCAGGAGCTCGGCCATGCCCAGAACGCCGTTCATCGGCGTGCGGATCTCGTGGCTCATCCTGGCGAGGAACGAGCTCTTCGCGTGATTCGCGAGCTCCGCCGCCTCGCGCGCGAGGCGCAACGCCTCCTCGCTGCGCTTGTGCTGCGTGACGTCGCGCGCGACCGCGATGCTGCCGATGCACTGGTTCGCGTCGTCGAGCAGCGGCGCCACCGCGACCTGGATATCGATGGCCGATCCCGCCCGGGTAGTGGCGCGGGCATCGTAGGAGAATTTCTCGCCGGCGACGATGCGGCGCATGCGGGCGTCTTCCTCGGCCGGCGTCGCTCCGCCCACGTTCAGCGCCTGGCCGATGACCTCGCCCGGCCGGTAGCCGAACATGGCGGCGGCGCCCGAGTTCCAGCTGGTGACGTTGCCGCGCAGGTTCCTGGTCCAGATCGCCTCGCTCGACTGCTCGACGATCGTCGCCAGCAGCTTGTTCTTCGACTCGCTCTCGCCGAGCGAGGCGATCAGGCGCTCGGTGTTGTTCGCCATGTTGTTGAACGCCTCGGCGGCGAGCTGCACCTCCGGAGCGCCTTCGGCGTCGATGCGCACCGCGTGGTCGCCTCGGCTGAAGCGGTTCGCGCCCTCGGCGAGCATGCGCAGCGTGCCGAGGTTGCCGCGGAAGATGAGCCAGATGAACTGCAGCATGAGGAACAGCGTCACCGCCACGATCTGGAGCTGCTTGACGAACTGCTGCCACAGGCGGTTGTGCGCCTTGACCGGAGTCATCACCGCGGTGAGCGTGCCGTAGCCGACCCCTCCCGCCGTCACGTCGATGCTCTGCTCCTCGTGCTCGATCGAGGCGACGCGCGGAAACCAGCTCGGGGCCTCGAGCTTGTCCGGCATGTCCTGCGCGACGAGGCGCTTGCCCTCCTTGTCGATCCACGTAAAGCGGTCGACTTCGCCGCGCTTGACCTGGGCCTTGAGCAGCTGGTCGATCGCGGCGTACTCGCCGACGAGCGCCTGGTCGGCCACCAGCGGCGCGATGAAGGCAAGCGTTTCCTTCTGTTCGCGCGCCAGGCGCGCCGAGTGCTCGGCCGCGCCTTCGGCCACGAGCAGGGCGGTCTGCACGCCGCCCGCGGCAATGATCGCGATCCCCACGGCAAGCATCAGGCGCGAGATCAGGCCCCAGTTCTTCCAGAATTGGAACACGCGCATGTTCTTCATGGCCGTCGGTTCGCGCACAGGGCTACTTCACCTGCGTCGCGCGGTAGAACTTGCGATAGTTGTCGTAGTCGCGGTTGTCCGCGGCGACGAAGCCGAGCTCGCCATTGCTCTTCAGGAGCTCGGCGCCTGCCTCGAGGATCCTGCGACCCTCGGGGTCGCTCGCCATGCCGATCAGGACCGCCTTGACCGCGGCCACCTTGTCGGCGGGCACCTTCGGATTCGCCATGACGCACAGGTCCTGGTAGATCTCCGAAGTCCACAGCGCGCGGTATTCGAACGATTCGCGGCGGCCATAGCGGGCCATGACCGAGCTATTGACGCCCGCGGCGGCGACCTTGTTGACCCTGAGCTGCGCGGAGGAGGCTTCCTGGTTGCCGGTGAACACGATGTTCACCTTCACCTTCGAGCGCAGCAGGGCGTCGAGCGGCAGCCAGTAGCCGGTGAAGCCGTCGCGCGACACGAAGCCGACGTCCTTGCCCTGCAGGTCTTGCAGCGTCTGGATCGGCGAGTCCTTCGGCACCACGATCTGCGAGCGGATGCCGGGGCCGGCCGGCCGCGCGATCACCTTGAAGCCGAGCCGGTCGCGCTCGGGCGTGAAGAAGTGGTTGGTGTAGATGAAGC
>DASYPG010000103.1:0-5708 GCA_036006885.1 Burkholderiales bacterium
TGCCACAGGCGGATCAGCTCGTCGCGCTCGGCGCGGACCGCGGCGAGGCGCAAGCGGGTGGCGTGGGCATGGCTGCTGTCGGAGAGCTGCGCGAGCGGCGAAGCGACGGCCACGCGCTCGCCGAACTCGGCGCGGATGCGCTCGATCACGTCGGGCAGCACGCCGCCTTCCCCCGCTGCGCGGTCGACCGCGGCGAGCGCGGCCTTGCCCATGGCGACTCGGGCGAGCCTGTGCTCGTCGCGCGCGCTGTGGTCGGTGCCGAGCTTCAGGCGCCGGATGAGCGGCGCCAGGGTGAGGCCCTGCATCACCAGGGTCACGAGGATGACCACGAACGTGAGGAAGATCAGGAATTCGCGATATTCGAGATCGGGCGGCAGCGCGAGCGCCGCCGCGAGCGACACGATGCCGCGCATCCCGCACCAGCTCGCGATAAAGGCCTCGCCGGGTAGCGGCCGAGCCGCCTTGACGCCGAACAGGCGCCCGAGCCACGCCGGGAGGTATTCGGCGAAATACACCCAGCCGAAGCGCACCAGGATCGCCACCATGCTGACCGCCAGCCCGGCCGCGGCGAGCTCCCAGCCGGTGAAGCCCTCGAGGCGCGACACGATGCCGGAAATCTGCAGTCCGATCAGGATGAAGATCAGGCTGTTCAGCACGAACACGAGCAGGTTCCATACCGAGCGCGCGAGGATGCGCATCTCGGCCGACACCATCCTGGGCGAATAGCGCCCGCGCAGCAGCCCCGCGGCGACCACCGCGAGCACGCCCGAGACGTGCACCGACTCGGCCGCGACGTACGCGAGGTAGGGAACCGAAAGCGACAGCAGCACCTCCGTAAACGGATCGCCGAGGAAGCGGTGGATGACGACGAACACGCCCGCGAGCAGCATGCCGATCGCGATGCCGCCGATCGCCACCAGCACGAATTGCACCGAGGCGTCGAAGAGCGAGAACGCGCCCGACAGCGCCGCCGCCACGGCGAACTTGTAGAGCACCAGGCCCGAGGCGTCGTTCACCAGGCTCTCGCCCTCGAGCACCGTCACGATGCGCCGGGGCATGTTGAGCTTCGACAGGATCGCCGTCGCCGCCACCGCGTCGGGCGGCGACACGATGGCACCCAAGGCGAACGCCACCGCCCACGGAATTTCCGGGACGAGGAACCTCACGGTCGCTGCGACCACCAGCATGGTGACGATCACCAGGCCGATCGCGAGCAATGCGATCGGCCGCAGGTTGGCCTTGAAGTCGCGCCACGAGGTGAGCAGCGCCGCCTGGTACAGGATCGGCGGCAGCACCAGCACCAGCAGGTACTGGGGATCGAACTGCAGCTGCGGCAGCTTGGGAACGAAGCCGAGCGCACCGCCGCCAAGCACCAGCGCGATGGGATACGGCAGGCCGGCGCGGCGCGACACCCAGCCGAGGGCCACTGCGCAGAACAGCAGGAAGATGGCGATCTCGAGGAGGTTCATGCCGCGCGCGGGCGCAGCAGACCGTCCTGCAGCTCGAGCACGCGCTCGGCGCGCGCGGCCAGATCGACGTCGTGGGTCACGATGACGAAGGCGGTGCCGTGCGAGACCGACAGCCGCAGCATGATCTCGAACACCTCGTCCGCGGTGTGCGTATCGAGGTTGCCGGTGGGCTCGTCGGCGAGCACGCACGCGGGCTCGGTGACGAGCGCGCGCGCGAAGGCGCAGCGCTGGCGCTCACCGCCCGAGAGCTCGCCCGGCTGGTGCTCGAGCCGCGCGCCGAGGCCGACTTCCTCGAGCAGCTTCCCCGCCCGGGCGTGCGCCTCGGCGCGCGCCATCCTGCGGATCACGAGCGGCATCGCCACGTTCTCGAGCGCGGTGAACTCGGGCAGCAGGTGGTGGAACTGGTAGATGAAGCCGAGCGTCGCGTTGCGCACGCGGCCGCGCTCGGCCTCGCCCATCGCGCTCAGGCGCCTGCCCTGCACCCGCACCTCGCCCTCGGTGGGCGCGTCGAGCCCGCCCAGGACGTGCAGCAGAGTCGACTTGCCCGAGCCCGAGCGTCCCATGATGGCGATGCGCTCGCTGCGGCGCACCTCGAGGTCGATGCCGCACAGCACCGGCACCGGGGTCGGTCCCTGGTAGGTCTTCCTGAGGTTGCGGCACGCGAGCACCACCTCAGGAGCGGCTTCACTCATACCGGAGCGCTTCGGCGGGATTCACCTTCGAGGCGCGCCAGCTCGGGTAGAGCGTGGCGAGGAACGCCAGGGACAGCGAGATCAGCGCGATCGAGGTCACGTCGTGCGCCTGCACTTCCGAGGGCAGGTACGCAATGAGGTACACGTTCTTGTCCATGAAGCTCACGCCGAAGGTCCTCTCGATCCAGCCCACCACCGGCTCGACGTTCAACGCCAGGATCACCCCGCCGATCACGCCGAGCAGCGTGCCGAGCACGCCGATGACCGAGCCCTGCACCATGAAGACCTGCATGATCGACCCCGGCGCCGCGCCGAGCGTGCGCAGGATCGCGATGTCGGCCTGCTTGTCGGTCACCAGCATCACCAGCGTAGACACCACGTTGAACGTCGCGACCGCCACGATCAGCGTCAGGATGATGAACATCATGCGCTTCTCGATCTGCACCGCGCGGAACAGGTTCGGGTTGCTGTTGGTCCAGTCGTAGCCGAAGAGCTCGGGGTCCTTTTCCACCAGCTCGCGGCCGATCTTGCGCGATTCGAAGAGATCGACCAGCTTCAGCCGCACGCCGCTCACCTGGTGGCCGAGCTGATAGAGGCGCTGCGCGTCTTCGATGTTGATCAACGCGAGGCCGGCATCGGCCTCGTTGAAGCCGACGTCGAAAGTTCCCACCAGGGTGAACTGCTTGAGCCTCGGCACCACCCCGGCCGGGGTCACGACGCCCTGGGGCGCGATCAGGGCCAGCTTGTCGCCGGGGACGACGCGCAGCGCGCGCGCGAGGTCGGCGCCGAGCACAATGCCGAAGGCCCCGGGCCGCAGGTCCTCGATCCGGCCGCTCACCATGTGCTGGGAGAAATCGGCCACCTTGTCCTCGGCCTGCGGCAGCACGCCGCGCACCGCGACGCCGCGCGCGGTGCCCTCGCCCGTCAGCATCGCCTGCGCCTGCACGAACGGGGCGGCGGCCACCACGCGGGGATGCTCGGTCGCCATGCGAACGACCGACTCCCAGTCGGAAAGCGAGTTGCCCGGACCGGTGAGCACGAGGTGCGAGGCGACCCCCAGGATGCGGGTGCGCACCTCGGTCTGGAAGCCGTTCATCACGGAAAGCACTACGATCAGCACCGCCACGCCGAGCGCGATGCCGACCATGGAGATGAGCGAGATGAAGCTGATGAAGCGGTTGCGGCGCTTTGCGCGTGTATAGCGAAGGCCGATCGCGAGTTCGTAACGCACGGCCGCGAGAATACTACAATCAAATTCATGGACGACGAGGCTCGAGCCGGCCTTTCACGGCTTCTGACGAGCGGGCGCATCGCGCACCTCGCGACGCTGCGCGCCGGCGCGCCCATGGCGTCAATGACGCTCTATCTTCCCGAGGCGCGCTTCGCGGCCTTCTACGTGCACGTAAGCCGCCTCGCGTGGCACACCCAGGACATGCTGCAGGATCCTCGCGTAGCGCTCTCGATCGCCGAGACCGACGACGGCCGCGCCGACCCGTTCACGCTGATGCGGGTATCGATCCGCGGCGACGCGTCGCAGCTCGCGCGCGACAATCCGGCGCTGAAGGCGCGCTGGCTCGAGCGCTTCCCCGAGCAGGCGATCAACTTCGAGCTCGCCGACTTCTCGTTCTGGCAGATCACCCCGCGCGACGCGCGCTTCATCGCCGGCTTCGGCCGCATCCACAACCTCTCGGCTTCTGACCTGGAGCAAGTGGCGTGAACGCAGAAGAGCTGAAGACGCTTCAGGCGCCGATCAAGGACCGCTACCGTAAGGAGCCGCAGACCGCCCTCGTCACCCTGCGGGCGCAGGGACGCATCGGCGAGGGCATCGCCTGCCGCGTCGACACCGGCCGGGCGCTCGTCGAGGCGGGCCTGCACCCGGCCACCGGAGGAAGCGGCCTGCAGGCCTGCTCGGGCGACATGCTGCTCGAGGCGCTGGTCGCGTGCGCCGGAGTCACGCTGAAGGCGGTTGCCACGGCATTGGGAATTCATTTGAAGAATGGGAACCTAACCGCCGAAGGCGACCTCGATTTCCGCGGCACGCTCGGCGTGGCCAAGGACGCCCCGGTCGGATTCCGCGAGATCCGGCTGCGCTTCGAGCTCGATACCGACGCAACGCCCGAGCAGCAGAAGAAGCTGATCGAGCTCACCGAGCGCTACTGCGTCGTGCTCCAGTCCCTGCGCCAGTCGCCCCCGATTCGCGTAGTGGCGTGAGCACTCTGCTGGTCAACGTCGACGTCGACGACCTCGACACGGCGACCCGGTTCTATTGCGCCGCGTGCGAGCTGCGGGTCGGCAGGCGCTTTGACGGTGCGGCCGAGCTGCTTGGCGCTTCGGCGCCGATCTACCTCCTGTCGAAGGCGCCGGGCACGCGGGCGACACCGGTCTCGGACGAGAAGCGGCGTTACGGCCGGCATTGGACGCCGGTGCATCTCGACTTCGTCGTCGAGAACGTGGAACAAGCGCTCGCGCGCGCAGAGGCGGCCGGCGCGACGCTGGAAAGCGGAATCGAAAGCCACCCTTGGGGCCGCCTCGCGCTCCTCGCCGACCCATTCGGCAACGGATTCTGCCTGCTCCAGTTTACCGGCCGCGGCTACGACGAGATTGCAAAACGAATCGCAACCTAGGCTCGCGTGAGGATCTACGGTGTCGACTTCACCTGCGCGCCGCGGCGTGCGAAGCCCATCACCGTCGCAGTTGGTTCGTTAAAGCATCAAGTCCTGGAAGTTGAGTCCGTTGAAAGGCTGGAAAGCTTCGCCGGGTTCGAGTCGCTGCTGGCGCGCCCGGGTCCGTGGCTCGGGGGGTTCGATTTCCCGTTCAGCCTGCCGCGCGAGCTGGTGCGCGACCTGGACTGGCCGGCAGGCTGGAAAGCGCTCGTGCGCCACTGTGCCGCGATGCCGCGGCGCGAGTTCCGCGAAGCGCTCGACGCGTATCGCAACACGAGGCCGGCTGGCCGGCGCTATGCCCACCGCACGACGGACTTGCCCGCGGGCTCGTCCAGCCCGATGAAACTCGTCAACCCGCCGGTCGCGCTGATGTTCCACGAGGGCGCTCCGCGGATTCTCGCCTCCGGGGCCCACGTGCCTGCGTTGCTGGAAGGAGACGCGCAGCGCGTGGCGCTCGAAGCCTATCCCGGCCTGCTCGTGCGCAAGCAGCTTGGATTCCGCGAATCCTACAAACGCGACACCCGCAGCGAGCAGACGCCCGAGCGCACCGCGGCCCGCGTGCGCATAGTGCGCGCGTTGAAAGCCGGCCGCCCGCTTGGAATCAAGCTGAAAACGCGGGCCGATCTCGTCGCGGACGGCTCGGGCGACACGCTCGACGCTGTCATCTGCGCCGTGCAGGCTGCCTGGGCGGCCCGACAGCCGGGCTACGGCTTGCCGGCGCGCGTGCCGCGCGCCGAAGGCTGGATCATCACGGCGTGATCAGGTCGGCGGCTTGAGCGGAACGAGCTCGTAGCCCTTCGCCCGCAGGCAGAACGCGGTCAGGCGCGACTCGTCGATGTAGGCGTTGCCGAAGGGACCGCCGAAAGCGGAAAACGGCACCACCT
>DASYPG010000104.1:0-3809 GCA_036006885.1 Burkholderiales bacterium
CGCGGGCGCGAGCGGCAACGAGAGCCATGCCGGCACGGCGGGCGGCTACCAGAAGGGCATGGCGGTCTTCACGGTCGCCAAGGGCGGACTGATGTACGAGGCGAGCATCGGCGGCCAGAAGTTCAGCTACAAGAAGAAATAGGCGATAACAGGGCCCCAGCAGCCGACTCATTCACCAAAACGGACCGGCGGATAGTCGCGCGAGTACTGCGGCCCGGCGATGAACGCCTTCGGGTCGTAGGTCCAGAACTGGCTCACGTCCGGATAGGTCGCGACCGTCACGTTGACCAGCTCGCCGTTCCTGCGCTCGGCCTTGCGCACGTAGACGTTGAGGATCGGCTTGCCGTACTCGTCCAGGCGCAGCGGTCCCATCGGGCCGTGGTCGAGCTTCACCGCGTGCAGCGCCTTCACGAACGCCGCCTTGTCCTCGAACTTGCCGTCGACGAGCTTCATCGCGCCTTCGATCCACAGCCCCGAGGTGTAGGTGGCTGCCGTGTAGAAGCCTGGGGTCACCTTGTACTCGCGCCGGATCGACTCGACGAAGCGCTTGTTGTCCGGCGCGTCGCGGTCCACCGTATACCAGCTCGCCGTATAGACGCCGACCGCCTCGTCGCCCATGTTCTTGAGGATGCCCTCGTCGGTGAGCGTCGGATTGCCCATCACGATCGGCTTCATGGCGTACTCACGGTAGGCGCGCAGGAAGCGCAGCGGATTGGAGCCCGCGAACCCGGCGTAGACGCCGTCGACGTTGCCCTTCAGCTGACCGATGAACGAGCCGTAGTCGGGCGCGTTGAGCGGCGGCCACAGCTTCTGCACGACATGGCCGCCGGCGTCCTCGAACGCCTTCTGAAAGCCCGCCGCGCCCTCGTGCCCGTAAGTGAAGTCGTCGGCCACCATGGCGACCCGCTTCATGCCGAGCTTCTTAGCCGCGTAGTCGCCCATAACGTACATCGCCTGCGCCGCCGTGCCGTAGGTGTGAATGACGTAGTCGCTTTGCCGGCGCTGCGCGAGGTCGTTCTGCGCCGCGGACATCGGCGGCAGCAGCGGCACCTTCGCCTGCAGCACGTAATCGTCCAGGGCGAGCGCCTCGAAGGTGGCGAGCGGTCCGACGATCACGTGCACCTTGTCGCGCTCGACGAGCTCCTGCGCCTTGGACTTCGCCTGCGCCGGCTGGCCGGCGGTGTCGGCGAAGATGATCTGCACCTTGCGCCCCGAGAGCGTGTTGTTGCGCTCCTTGAGGAACAGGTTGATCCCGTCCTCCATCTGCTTGCCGCCCGCGGCCAGCGGGCCGGTGCGCACCGTGAGAAAGCCGATGCGCAGCGGCTCGCCCTGTGCTTGGACATTCGAAGCGAACAGGGCCGCCGTCAAGGCGACAAGACAAGCGCGCAATATCATCGATCGATTCCTCCTTGGCGCCATTCTAATCTGCGGCTTCAGGAAGTAGCATCAGGGAACCTGCCACGCAAAATAATCGAGGGGAGCAGACCGTGGACAAGCCCCGTGTGCTGGTCGTCGACGACTCCAGGGCGGTGCGCGCCGCGCTCGCGAAGGTAATCCGCAGCTCTTTCGACGTCTGCGAGGCGGCCGACGGCGAGGCGGGCTGGGCGGCGATCGAGCGGGACCCGGGCATCGCGGTGGTGATCTCGGATCTGGGCATGCCCGGTCTCGACGGCTTCGGGTTGTTGCAGCGCATCCGCGGCGCCACTTCGTCGCGCATCCGCGAGCTGCCGTTCCTCGTCCTCTCTGGCAACGAAGACGATGCGACGCGCCGGCGCGCCCTCGACGAGGGTGCGAACGACTTCATCAGCAAGAAGATCAGGGGGGTTGAGGCCGTCGCGCGCATCGACAACGTGCTGCGGCTGGTGCAGGCAAAGCACCATCTCGATGCGAGCCACCAGGCCTTCAAGGTCGACGACGACGAGCAGATGTGGGATCGGCTCAGCGGCGCTTTCACTTCAGCTTACCTGCTGATCGAGGGCGCGAAGCATTTCGCGCACGCACGTGGCCAGGGCACGCCGCTCTCGGCGGTCAGCCTGCGCATCGACAACTACGCCGAGATCGCAGCGAAATTCGGGAAGGCGCCTGCAGGGCAGATGCTCGGGCGCCTCGTCAAGCTGCTTCAGGGCATGCTGCGCGGCGAGGACGCGATGGGCCGTACGGGCGAGGCGCTGTTCTCGGTGCTGCTGCCCGGGACCGCCGCGGAGCAGGCCGTCGCCGTCGCGCAGCGCCTGCGGCAGCGCCTCGACAGCGCACGCATCACGCACGGCGCCGAGGCGGTGCGTATCCAGACCAACCTCGGCGTCGCTGCGCTCGGAAACGACAACGTCGCCTCGGTTGAGGAGCTCCTCAAGGTCGCGCTGGGGCGTCTGGAGCGGGCAGCAGCAAAGGGCGAGGCGCAGCGCACTGGACCGCAGGCAAGTATCGGCACGACGCCGCCGGGTCGCGCTCCGGACCAGGTCGCGGCTGCACTGCAGATCCTCGAGCGAGCGAGCGCCGAGCGTTCGTCGGAAATACTTGATCGCCTGGGCCCGCTCATCAAGGCGAGCTGCGCGCGCGTCGGCATCGACCTGCAGGAGTATCTGTTCTTGCTGCAATCGCGGTAGCCACTTGGGGCCCGAGGTCTCGTCCCAGACCGCGAGTCAGTTCTCATTCGGCCGCGGGATGCGGAATGCCGAAACGGTCGAGATCGGACCCCTCGGCGCAACGGAGACATTTGTCGTGCTGTGATCGGCGTGACATTGGTCGCCGTGATCCACGGAAATTTGTCGCTATGAGGAAACAGCGCGTGTCGCACGCAGGCGACAAATACCGACTCTGTTGCAGCTTTTTCGCACATCGGCGGCCCGAATGGTGCGCAAACCGCGGCCGCCATCGATTTTGGCATAACGAAGTCGGCGAAGATCTCTTCACAATCCCTCCGACAATTCGTCGCACCTTCCTTGATGCAAAGACAGAGCAAACACGAATCGAAGACGACTGCGCGCCACAGCGCGCGGTTAGCGTTGTTGCTGTGCGCGCTCAATCTCGTCGCTTGTGGTGGCGGTAGTGATAACAGCGGAGGCGGCGGACAGCCCATCGCAGGATCGCCACCGACGCCTACTCCTACTCCTACACAGCCGCCTACTCCTACTCCGACGCCGCCGCCTACTCCGACGCCGACGCCTACGCCCACGCCTACTCCTACTCCGACGCCCACTCCGACGCCGGCGCCCACGGTATCGCTGAGCGCGGCGCCTGCGACGGTAACCGCGGGCGGTTCGACGCAACTCACCTGGTCTTCGAGCAATGCCTCGAGCTGCGCGGCCACGGGCGCCTGGTCAGGCGCCAAAGCCACCTCGGGCAACCAGGCGATCAATTCCATCTCGGCCACAAGTACCTACACCCTGACCTGCACTGGCAGCGGGGGCGCCACGGCGCGTTCCGCGACCGTGAATGTCACTGGAGCGGCGGGGAGCGGCGTGAGCGGCGCGGTGGACAGCAGCCTGCGCGATCGCCATCAGGAGAGTGCCAATCTGGTGTACGCGTTCGCCGGTTTCAATACGACCTCAGGCAGCCCGGTCGCTACGACGGCGGTGATACAGGATGCGGGTGCATGCACGTTCCGTTACGCGCTTGCGGGTCTGCCTGCGGGTAGCTACACCATCGCGCTCACGAGCGACGCCGGCACGAGCTTCAGGCGCACCGCGAATGTGACGGTGACGGCCGCAGCCGCGGTACAGGATTTCGCACCGACACGCGTGGTGCGCGTCGGCCCCGGGCGGCCGTTTGCTGACCCGAGCCAGGTCACCGGCCTGGTGAGCGGCGACGTG
>DASYPG010000105.1:0-2364 GCA_036006885.1 Burkholderiales bacterium
CGGACCATGGCCAGCACTTCCTGCCGCGCCATCGCGTCGTGCGCGTACACGCCGCGCAAGGCGCGCGTGGCGGTCGCGGAGTGCTGCTTCTCGACCCCGCGCATCGCCATGCACAGGTGGCGCGCCTCGGCAATCACCAGCACGCCCCGTGGCTCGAGAAGCTTCATCAGCGCATCGGCCACCTGCTCGGTGATGCGCTCCTGAACCTGCAGGCGGCGCGCGTAGAGATCGACAATGCGCGGGATCTTGGAAAGCCCGATGATCTTCTCGCCCGGAAGGTAGGCCACGTGCACTTTGCCGAAGAACGGCAGCACGTGGTGCTCGCACAGCGAATGGAACTCGATGTCGCGCACCAGCACGACGCCTTCGCCCTCAGCGTCAAAGATGCCGTTCCCGACTACGTCCTCGGGCTCGGCTTCGTAGCCTCCGGTCAGGAAGCGCATCGCGCTGGCGAAGCGCTTCGGCGTATCGGCAAGGCCGGGACGGCGCGGGTCTTCGCCGAGGTGCGTGAGCATGGCCCGCGCGTGCGCGGCGAGCGGATCGGTCAGGGTATCGACCGGCATGTTCATCGGCCTTCCTCCCCGGCGAGGCGCTCCATCACCTGCGCGACGATGCGGTCGCAGCGATCGCCGGCGAAGCCGAACGCGTCCTCGCACGCGAGATCGACCTCCGAGGCGAGGCCCTCGCGCAGGAGGCTGCGCGCGCGAAAGAACCTCGAGCGCACCGTCGCCTCCGGAATCTGCAGGATGTTGGCGGTCTCCTCGACGGAGTACTCCTCCACCCCGCGCAGCATGAATACCGCACGGTAGGTTCCGGGCAGCGCGTCGATGCGTTCCTCGAGCAGCTTCCTCACCTCGGCGCGGCGCGCCGAGCTCTCAGGGTCTTTGTCCATGCCACCTTCCGCGATCTCGTTGATCTCCTCCACCGCCACGCCGGGCTGCAGCGGGACGATGGCGCTGCGCCGCGCCTGCTTCCTCAGGCGCATCAGCGCCTCGTTCGCCACCACGCGTGCGAGCCAGGTCGAAAGGCGCGCCTCGCCGCGGTAGCTGCCGATGGTGCGGTAGACGCGGAGATACGCCTCCTGCAGCGCGTCCTCGGCTTCCGCGTCGTCGCGCAGGATCGCGCGCGCGGTGCGAAACAGCGCCCGGTTGTGCCGGCGCATCAAGGCTTCGAACGCCGCCTGGTCGCCGCCGGCGACGCGCCGGGCCAGCTCGGCGTCGGGTTCGTCGGCATATCCGGGCCGTGGCAGTGGTTGGCTCATGAGGTCCTCTTTTCGGGTTCCGCGCATTGGATGCCCCAGGCCGCGGCCGCGTTCCCGGTCGAAACGCATACAAAGCGGTAACAAACCGTATTCAAACAGAAAAATCGGCGACATGGCGACTACGTAGGCTGGGTCGGCGCTGGTCTTCAGGGAGAAAGTCCTGCCATGGCTTGGCTGTTCGCAAGGCACCTTCGACCGTTCGTGCTGCTCGCCGGCGCGGCAAGCCTCGCGCTCAACCTGGCGCTGCTTGCGCCGGCGCTCTACATGGTCCAGGTATTCGACCGGGTATTCGCCAGCCGCAGCGTGGAAACGCTCGTGATGCTGAGCGTGGCGGCGCTCCTCGCCCTGGCCCTCGGCTATTGCATGGATACGGTTCGTGCCGGCTCTCTGGCGTGGGCCGGCGCGGCGCTCGAGCGCCGGCTGTCGCCCGCTGCGCTCGCCGGCGCGCTGCGGCAGGCCGCCGCAACGCCCGGACGGGTCGACACCGACGCGCTGCGCGACATCGGCAAGCTGCGCGCCTTCCTCGGCGGCGGCGGGATCCAGGCGCTGTTCGACGCGCCCTGGCTGCCCATCTACCTCCTCGTCATCGCCTTCATGCACCCGCTGCTCGGCGCCACTGCGGCGCTCGGCGCGGGCGTCATCGCCGCGATCGCGGTGCTGGCCGAGCGGCTGACGCGCGAGGCCACCGCGCAGGTGCTGCAGAAATCGCGCGGCGCGAGCCGCCACGTGGAAGCGCTCGCGCGCAACGCCGAGGTCATCGTCGGCATGGGCATGACGCAGGCGGCGCTCGGCGCCTGGCAGGTGCGCCACGATGAGCTGCTCACCGCCAGGATGCGGCTCGGCACGGCTTCGGCCAGGGTTGCCGCGGCGGCGCGAATCGCGCGTCAGGGGCTGCAGCTCGCCATGCTCGGCATCGGCGCCTCGCTCGTGATCGGCGCCGACGCCTCGCCCGGAATCATGGTCGCGGCCACGATCCTGCTCGGGCGCGCGCTCCAGCCGCTCGAGAATCTGATCGGCGGCTGGAAGACGCTGCTCGACGCGCGGGGCGCGTGGCAGCGGCTGACCGAGCGCGCCTCGATCGCCTCCGGGGCAGGCGCGCTCGA
>DASYPG010000106.1:0-16317 GCA_036006885.1 Burkholderiales bacterium
GATGGCGCGCCCTAAGCTCCTGATGATCGACGAGCCGTTCCTCGGCCTTGCGCCGCGGATGGTGGACGAGATCGGCCGGCTCGTGCGCCGCATCCGCGACGAGCACGGCATCAGCGTTCTTTTCATCGAGCAGAACGTCGAGCTGTCGCTGCGGCTCGCCGACCGCGGCGTGGTGCTGGAGTCGGGGCGCACGGTTTTGAGCGGGCCTTCGGCCGAGCTGCTGCGCTCGGCCGAGGTGAAGCGCATCTTCCTCGGCGAATTCGCCGGGTAGTATGCTTTGGCCGTGCTGCGGCCGATTCCCGATACGAGCATCTTCGATCTGCGCCTCTCGCTGCGCGGGCGGCGCCTGAACAAGCTCTGCGCGGCGCTCTGCGCGCCGCAGGAGCGCGAGGCCTTCAAGCGCGACGAAGAAGCCTGCATGTCGAAGTTCGGGTTGGATGAAAGAGAAAAGGATCTGATCCGCAAGCGCGACTTCAAGGGCCTGATCGAGGCCGGCACCAACATCTACTACCTCCTCAAGATCGGCTCGGTCACCGGCAACGGCCTCTACAGGATGGGCGCCCAGATGCGCGGCGAGACCTACGAGGAGTTCCTTTCGACGCGCAATATCTCGGGCGCGGTTTGATGGGCAGGATCGTCGGTGGAGTCGGACTTTCGCACGTTCCATCGATCGGCCCGGTGGTGGACCGCAATCGCACGCAGGAGCCGGCGTGGAAGCCGCTGTTCGACGCCTACATCCCGGTGCGCGAGTGGCTCGCGCGGCTCAAGCCCGACGTCGCCATCGTCGTCTACAACGATCACGCGGCGGACTTCAGCTTCGACAAGTACCCGACTTTCGCGCTCGGAGTCGCCGAGCACTACGCGATCGGCGACGAAGGCTTCGGCACGCGGCGGCTGCCGCAGGTGCAAGGCGACGTCGACCTCTCCATCCACCTCTCCGAAGTGCTCGTCTATGAGCACGAGTTCGACCTGACGCTGTGCCAGGAAATCGCCGTCGAGCATGGCTTTCTCGTGCCGATGAACCTCTGCTTTCCCCACGGCGAGAAAGGATGGCCGGTGCGCGCCATCCCGCTGCAGGTGAACGTCATCCAGCACCCGCTGCCGACCGCGCGGCGCTGCTATAAGCTCGGCCAGGCCATCCGCACAGCCGTTGCGTCGTATCCGGATGATTTACGTGTGATTGTGCTCGGCACAGGTGGCATGTCGCACCAGCTCCAGGGCAAGCGCTTCGGCCACATGAACGAGAAGTTCGACCACTGGTTCCTCGAGCAGCTCGAGTCCAATCCGGAGGGGCTTGCCGGTATCACGCACCAGGAGATCATGGAGCAGGCCGGCGCCGAGGCGGTGGAACTCATCATGTGGCTGACGATGCGCGGCGCCGCGCGCGGCAAGCGCGTCCACCGCCACTACTACGCGCCGATGACCACCGGCATGGGCTTGATCACCTTCGCGGACTAGCCGAAGGCGATGTAGCCGCTCGCGGCGGCGGCGGCGAGCGAGGACAGGAACAGCAGGCGCGGGCCGGCGTCGCGGCAAATCCGCCGCAGCAGGCCGACGCTCCTCGGCTGGCGCACGAGCGCGGCGCGGTCGAGCATCCCGGGCGCGGCGAGGCGCTTGAGCGCGGCGCGCGAATCGAACTGGCGGGAAAGCGAAAGCCGCGTGCTCGGTGCAATCGCGCCGGCCACCGGGGCCGGCTGCTTGCTGTCGATCTTGCGCGCGAGCTTCACCGTCTTGGTCGTGTCGCGCTTCGCGTCGGTGACCGGCCGGCCGCGCAGCTCGGCGAGGCAGGTGCGCAGGTCGGCCGCGAACTCGTAGGCGTCCTGGTAGCGCACCGCCGGATCCTTCTTCAGCGCGCGCGCCACCACGAAATCGAGGAGCGAAGTCACTTCCTTGTTGCGCCGCGAGAGCGGCTCGTGCTCGATGTTGGTGACGTTGTGCGCGATCTGCGCCGAATCGGTCCCGGCGAAGAGCATCTGGCCGGTGAGCATCTCGTAGAGCACCACGCCGAGCGAGAACACGTCGGAGCGCTGGTCGACCACGGCGCCGCCGATCTGCTCGGGCGACATGAAGCGCGGCGTGCCGAGCACCATCCCGGTGCTGGTCTTGAAGTCGTCCGAGCGCATGCGCGCAATGCCGAAGTCCATGATCTTCGCGCCGCCGCGCTCGAGCAGCATGATGTTGCCCGGCTTGATGTCGCGGTGCACGACGCCGCGCTCGTGCGCGAACCCGAGGCCGTCGGCGACCTGCACCGCAATCTCGACCGCCTCGTCGGTGGCGAGCCCCTTGTCCTTCAGCCGCGTGCGCAGGTCGGTGCCCTCGAGCAGCTCCATCGCCAGGAACGCAAGGTCGCCCTCCTCGCCGAAATCGAACGTGGTGACGATGTTCGGATGGTTGAGCTTGCCCGCCGCCCGCGCCTCCATGGCGAAGCGCTTTTCGTATTCCTTGCGATTGTCGACGTCGTCGGAGAGCAGGATGGTCTTCAGCGCCACGACGCGATCGAGCGCCGGGTCTTCGGCGCGGTACACCACGCCCATCGCGCCGCGCCCGAGCTCGCCGAGGATCTTGTAGCGGCCGATCTGCTTCTTCTTGCTCACTGCAATTTCGCCTTCTCGACCAGCCCGCGCACGTAGCGCTCGCCCTGCGCCGTGGTGGCGCGGTACTTTGCGGCAAGGCCATCGAAGAAGGCCTCCTTGCCTTGCTGCGAGATGCGCCAGCCGGCGCCGCTCGCGAGCAGCACGACGACCGCGGCGGTGCTGAGCGCCGCGTAGGCTCGTCCGCGGCGCTGCAGCTCGGCGCGATCGCGGGTGAAGAGCTCGTGGCTGCGCAGGCTCGCGTCGGTGGAGGCGCCTTTCGGCACCAGCGAAGCTTCCTGTCCGGGCGCCGCGTCGGCGAGCGCATCGCGAAACGCGCGTGTCACGCGCACCTCCGAAGCCGGCGCGAACTGCGCGACGCTCGCGGCCACGGCGATGCCGTCGCCCACCATGGCTTCGCCGACTCCGCTGCCGAGAACGCGCACCGCACCGTGGTTGATCCCGGCGCACAGCGGCAGGCCGGCGGCCGACGCCTTGAGCGCGCGCTCGGCGAGGCGCAGCGCCCCCGGCGGGTTCGCGAGCACGACGATCGCCGCGCCGTCGGAGGAGTCCAGCACGACGCGGCTCGCGGGCGCGAGATCCGCAGTGGTGACGGCGATCACCGCCTCGAGCTGGGCGCGCTGGCGCGCCTGCTCGCTCGCCGCGCGGGAGGCAAAGTCCTGGATCTTCAGGAAGACGACGCTGGCTACGTACGAGCTGTTCACGGGCCGCCAGCATGCAGGCTCGGCCGACCTTTGAACAGGAACAATATCCGGGTAGAATTCACGCCGCTGAGGAGCGTTGCGTCCCCGCCAATCCGCAGTCCTTGATGTGTCGTACATGGGGGTCAGGCTCAGCTAACTTCAACGGCGCTCGCACTGGAAACGGTGCGGGCGCTTTTTGCTTTCAGGAGCTCTGATGAAGATCGATTCCAAGTTCACGGATTTCAAGGTCGCCGACCTGGCGCTGGCCGACTGGGGCCGCAAGGAGATCGCGATCGCCGAGTGGGAGATGCCGGCGCTGATGGCGATCCGGCAGGAATACGCATCGCGCCAGCCGCTGAAGGGCGCGCGCATCGCCGGATCGCTGCACATGACCATCCAGACGGCGGTGCTCATCGAGACCCTGAAGGCGCTGGGGGCAGAGGTGCGCTGGGCGTCGTGCAACATCTTCTCGACCCAGGACCACGCCGCCGCCGCGATCGCCGCGGGCGGCACGCCGGTGTTCGCCTACAAGGGCGAGTCGCTCAACGAGTACTGGGAGTACACCCACAGGATCTTCGAGTTCGGTAGCAAGGAAAATGAGAAGGAAAATGAGCAGGGGCCGAACATGATCCTGGACGACGGCGGCGACGCCACGCTGCTGGTCCACCTCGGCAGGAAGGCCGAGCAGGACGCGTCCCTGCTCGATGATCCAAAAAGCGAGGAAGAAGTCTCGCTTTTCAAGGCGCTCAAGGCGCGCCTCAAGGCCCAGCCCGGGTGGTATTCGAAGGTCGGAAAAGACATCAAGGGCGTGACCGAAGAGACCACCACCGGCGTGCACCGCCTCTACCAGATGGCGAAGGAAAAGCGGCTGCTCTTCCCGGCCATCAACGTGAACGACTCGGTGACCAAGTCGAAGTTCGACAACATCTACGGCTGCCGCGAGTCGCTCGTCGACGGGATCAAGCGCGCCACCGACGTCATGGTCGCGGGCAAGGTGGCGCTGGTCGCTGGCTACGGCGAGGTCGGCAAGGGCTCGGCGCAGGCGCTGCGCGGGCTCCAGGCGCAGGTGTGGGTGACCGAGATCGACCCGATCTGCGCGCTGCAGGCGGCGATGGAGGGCTACAAGGTCGTCACCATGGAGTACGCCGCCGACAAGGCGGACATCTTCGTCACCGCGACCGGCAACTTCAAGGTCATCACCCACGAGCACATGAAGCGCATGAAGAACAACGCCATCGTGTGCAACATCGGCCACTTCGACAACGAGATCGACATCGCGGCGCTGCGCCAGTACCAGTGGGAGAATATCAAGCCGCAGGTCGATCACATCATTTTCCCTGCCTCTGGAGCCGAGCCTAGCAAGCGCATCATCATGCTGGCCGAAGGGCGCCTGGTGAACCTCGGCTGCGGCACCGGCCATCCCTCCTACGTGATGAGCTCCTCGTTCGCCAACCAGGTGCTCGCGCAGATCGAGCTCTTCACCAACACGGCAAAGTACCCGGTGGGCGTGTACATACTGCCCAAGCAGCTCGACGAGAAGGTGGCGCGGCTGCAGCTCTCGAAGCTCGGCGCGATGCTCACCGACCTCAGCGACGAGCAGGCGCGCTACATCGGCGTGCCGAAGTCGGGTCCGTACAAGTCCGACCACTACCGTTACTGAAAAAATGAAGATCGCCGCCATGGGCGCCGGAGGCGTTGGCGGCTACTTCGGCGCCCGTCTGCAGCAGGCGGGGCACGACGTCACGTTCTTCGCGCGCGGCAGGCACCTCGAAGCCATCCGTGCGAATGGGTTGAAGGTCGAAAGCCCGCATGGGAACGCGCACCTGAAAGTTCGCGTGCTCGAGCATCCCCGCGACGCCCAAGTGGCCGATGTCGTGCTGTTCGCCGTGAAGCTGTGGGACACCGAGGCCGCGGCAGAGATGCTGCGTCCCATCGTCGGCGCCGACACCGCAGTCATCCCGTTCCAGAACGGCGTGGAATCGATCGCTCGGCTGCGCGCCTTCTTTCCCGAGGGCAACGTGCTGGGCGGATCGGCCTATATCGCCACGCGCGTGAAATCGCCGGGCGTGATCGAGCACACCGGCGAGATGTCGCGGCTGCAGTTCGGCCCGGTCGTGGCTTCGCAAAAGGAAAAGGCGGAGGCCTTCCTGGCGGCCTGCCGGGAAGCGGAGATCAACGCCGAGATCCCCGAAGACATCGTAAGAGCAAACTGGGAGAAGTTCGTCTTCCTGGTGGCCGTCTCGAGCGCCACCGCGGTCGCGCGCGCGCCGCTCGGCGTCGTACGAGGCGACCCCGACCTGCGCTGGCTCTTCGAGCAGGCGATGCGCGAGACCTGGCGCCTGGGCCGCGCGCGCGGCGTGGCGCTCGCCGACGACTTCGTCGAGGCGCGCATGAAGTTCGCCGACGGCCTGCACGCCGACATGAAGGCTTCGCTCGCGCACGACCTCGAAAACCGCGGCCGGCTCGAAGCGCCGTGGCTGTGCGGCGCCGTGGCGAGGATGAGCGAAGAGGCGGGCCTGGCCGCGCCCGTCAACCGAGCAGTGTACGCGGCGCTCAAGCCCTACATCGATGGACAATAGCTTCGAGTTCTTTCCGCCGAAGACCCCGGAAGGGAAAGCGAAGCTGCGCGCGACCTGGCAGGAGCTCGCGGCGCTCAAGCCGCGCTTTTTCTCCTGCACCTTCGGCGCCGGCGGCTCGACCCGCGAGGGCACTCTAGAAACGGTGCTCGAGATCCGCGCCGCCGGCCACGAGGGGGCGCCGCATCTGTCCTGCATCGCCTCGACGCGCAAGGACCTCGCCGAGCAGCTCGAGCGCTACCGCTCGAACGGCATCCGTCACATCGTCGCGCTGCGCGGCGACCTGCCTTCCGGCCTCGCCGCCGCGGGCGAGCTGCGCCACGCGAGCGAGCTGGTGGGCTTCATCCGCGAAACGACCGGCGACTGGTTCCGCATCGAGGTCGCCTGCTACCCGGAATACCATCCGCAGACGCGCAACGCCGCCGATGAGGTACGCAATTTCAAGCGCAAGGTGGAGGTCGGCGCCGATTCGGCCATCACGCAGTACTTCTACAACGCGGACGCGTACTTCCGCTTCGTCGACGAGGCGCGCCGCGCCGGGATCGGCATCCCCATCGTTCCCGGGATCATGCCGATCGGCAACTTTGCCCAGCTCGCCCGCTTTTCCGACGCCTGCGGCGCCGAGATCCCGCGCTGGATGCGCATCAGGCTCGAGGGCTACCGCGACGACGCCAAGTCCATCCGCGCGTTCGGCCTCGACGTTGTGAGCGACCTCTGCCGCAAGCTGATCGACGCCGGCGTCCCCGGGCTGCACTTCTACACGCTGAACCAGGCCGCGCTGTCGGTCGAGATCTGGCGCCGCCTGGGCCTGTAAGGCGGCCAAAGAAGGTCAGCACGACGACTTGACGTGTGACGAAGTTTGCATGCCGCAGCCCGCGCACAAGAATCATCACAATTACCCGATTCGCGATCGGCGCCCGCGCCCCTAGCATTGGGTGCAATGTCCGGCGCCTACAGCTACTGGTTGGTGCTCGTCTCCCTGCTGGTTGCGATCCTGGCGTCCTATACGGCGCTCGACCTCGCGACACGCATCACGGCGTCGAGCGGCCGCTCCGCCCGGCTATGGCTTGCCGGGGGCGCGTTCTCCATGGGCACCGGCATCTGGTCGATGCACTTCATCGCCATGCTCGCCTTCAGCCTGCCGGTCCCGCTGGGCTACGACGTGCCGATCACGCTGCTGTCGATGCTGATCGCGGTGATCGTTTCCGGTTTCGCCCTGCACACCGTCAGCCGCGATACGCTCAACCGGCGGCGCCTGACGATAGGCGCTGTGCTGATGGGCCTGGGCATCGCCTCGATGCATTACACCGGCATGGCGGCGATGCGCATGGACCCGGCGATCGCGTACGACCCGTGGCTGTTCCTGGCGTCGATCGCCGTCGCGATCGGCGCCTCGCTCGCGGCGTTGTGGATCGCGTTTACGCTGCGCGGCGAGTCGATGTGGATGCTGTATGCCAAGCTCGCGGCTGCGATCATCATGGGCTTTGCCATCGCCGGAATGCACTACACCGCGATGGCGGCAGCGCACTTCGCACCTGACGCGATCTGCCGCAACGGCCCGATCATCGACAACTCGTGGATGGCCGGCACCATCGCCGTGATCACCTTTCTCGTCCTCTGCGTGACGCTGGTGCTGTCGGTTCTCGACGCCCGCATGGCCTCCAAGACCGCGCTTCTGGCGGCCTCGCTGCAGCGGGCAAATGCCGAGCTCAGGCATCTGGTGCTGCACGATACGTTGACCGAGCTTCCGAACCGCCTCCTGCTCGAAGACCGCCTGCAGCAGACCCTGGAAGTGTGCAAGCGAGCCGGCACCGTGTGCGCCGTGCTGTTTGTCGACCTGGATCGCTTCAAGGCGGTAAACGACTCGCTCGGCCATTTCGTCGGTGACGAGCTGTTGCGCGGCGCTGCCGCACGGCTACGCTCGACAGTGCGCACCGAGGACACCGTATCGCGTTTGGGCGGCGACGAGTTCGTGGTGCTGCTGCGCCAGGTCGTGCACGCCGAGGACGCGCTCGCGGTCGCGCGCAAGATCCTCCAGGCGTTCGGCACGCCCTTGCGCGTGCAGGATAATGAGTTGCGCGTCAGCGCAAGCGTCGGCATCGCCGTCTATCCTTTTCACGGCGAGAGCGCACAGGCGCTCATCACCAACGCCGACGCCGCGATGTACCACGTCAAGAAGAGCGGCTGCAACGACGCCCAGCTGTTCGCGCCGGAGATGAATACGTTCTTCCCGGAGCGGCTGGTCCTCGAGAACGACCTGCGCAAGGCCATCGACCGGCGCGAGCTCGAGCTTCACTACCAGCCCAAGGTGGATATGCGCACCGGCCGCATCAGCGGGATGGAGGCCCTGGTGCGCTGGCGCCATCCGACGAGGGGCCTCGTGCTGCCCTCAGAGTTCATCCCGCTCGCCGAGGAAACCGGGCTGATCGTTGCGCTCGGCCAATGGGTGCTGCGCGACGCCTGCCGCCAGAACAAGGCCTGGCAGGACGAGGGGCGCTCGCCGCTTCGGGTCGCGGTGAATATTTCTGGCGCGCAGCTGCGCCAGAAAGACCTGGACCTCCAGGTCGCCCAGGTTCTGCACGCAACCGGCCTCGATGCGAAGTGGCTTGAGCTCGAGATCACCGAGAGCGTGATCATGCACAACGCATCGCAGGCCAGCGTAATGCTCGACCGGCTGAACCGGATGGGCCTGCATCTGTCGATGGACGACTTCGGCACCGGCTACACCAGCCTAAGCTACCTGAAGCGTTTTCCGCTGAAGACCCTGAAGATCGATGCCTCGTTCATCCGCGACATCTCCACCGATTACAACGATGCAGCGATCGTGCAGGCGATCATCGCGTTGGCGCACAGCTTGCGCCTGAGGGTGGTGGCCGAAGGCGTGGAGAACGAGGCGCAGTTGCGGTTTGTGAAAAGCCTGGGAAGCGACGAATACCAAGGTTATCTGCGCAGCAAGCCGCTTCCGCGCGACGCGTTCGAGCGCCTGTTGGAGGCGGACGCCGCCGACCGCCCGCTGTACCGTCCCTCCCCAGTAGCCGCAGCGTAAACGTCAGCGCGTCCGCAACCAGTCCTTCGCCTGCTCCACGTCGCTGAAGTTGCGAACCGAGAGGTCGCGCCTAGGGGCGAGCATGTCGATGTACTGGTTCGCCATCTGCGCGATGGGCGTGCGATGCACAAGCGCGATGCTGTGCTGCCGCGTGAAGCCGATCTTCGGCAGCTCGTCGATCAGCTGCTGCTGACTGCGTAGCGAGAGTGGAAATTTCTGGTCCAGCTCGATCAGGATGCGCGGGCGCTCGAGCCGCTCGCTCTCGGCGAGCACTTGGGCGCAAAGCGCGGAGGGCGGGACGTCGGTATCGCGCCCGGACACCTCGACCCGGAGGAATTCCGGGTCGGCCCCGATCGTGTAGTCCATCCCTAGGCCGCGCGCTTCTTGCGCTGCGCGTCCTTGACGTGCATCTGGGCGTAGGCGCCGTGCGCGGCCGCCTCGGCGTCGCCGACGTGCACCGGCATGCCCATGTCGGAGAGCACCGAGCCGAGCGCCGACAGGCACAGCATGACGTTGTCCGGACGGCAGCTGTAGCCCATCAGGCCGATGCGCCAGATCTTGCCGGCGAGCGGCCCGAGGCCGGCGCCGATCTCGATGCCGAACTCGTTGAGCAGGGTCTTCCTCACTTCGGCCTCGTTCACGCCCTCCGGGCACTTCACCGCGTTCATCTGCGGCAGCTGGTGCTTTTCCGCCACCAGCATCTTCATGCCCATCGCTTCCAGGCCCGCTTTCAGCGCCAGGTGGTGGCGCGTGGCACGCGCCCAGGCGTTCTCGAGTCCTTCCTCGCGGATGAGGAGCAGCGCCTCGTGCAGCGCGAAGAGCGAGTTCGTCGGGGCGGTGTGGTGGTAGGTGCGCGTGCCGGCGGTCCAGTAGTTGAGCAGCAGGTTCATGTCCATGAACCAGCTATGGATCTTGTCCTTCCTCTTCTTCACATGCTCGACCACGCGCTCCGAGAACGACACCGGCGAGAGGCCCGGCGTGCAGGACAGGCACTTCTGGCTTGCGGAGTAGATGGCGTCGATTTCCCACTCGTCGACCTTGACCGGGGTGCCGGCGAGCGAGGTTACGGCGTCGACGATCACCATGGCGCCGTGCCTGTGCGCGATCTGCGTCAGCGTCTTGGCGTCCGACTGGCAGCCGGTAGAAGTCTCGGCGTGCACGAAGGCGACAACCGAGGCGTCCTTGTTCTTCTTCAGCGCGTCCTCGACCTTCTGCGGATCGACCGGCTCGCCCCACTTGTCCTCGACCACCACCGGCGCGCCGCCGCAGCGCACCACGTTCTCGAGCATGCGCCCGCCGAACACGCCGTTCTGGCACACGATGACCTTGTCGCCCGGCGCCACCATGTTGACGAAGCAGTACTCCATCCCGACCGAGCCGGGGCCCGAGAGCGGGAAAGTGAGCGGGTTCTTCGTCTGGTAGACGTAGCGCAGCAGCGATTTCAGCTCCTCCATCATCTCGACGAACACCGGGTCGAGGTAGCCGATGGCGGGCTGGCTCATGGTGGTGAGCACGCGCGGATGGATCTCGGTGGGGCCGGGTCCCATCAGGGTGCGCTGCGGCGGGTGGAAGGAATGGATTCGCTTCGAGGGGGCGTACTGGCTCATGGGGTCGCTTTCCGAAAGGATGCCGAACGGTGCGTCGCCGGGGCGGGACTTCACCCGCACGGGGTTCTTCGCGCTCGCTTCGTTGATGACTTCCAGCGCGCTGATGCGGCCCTGGGAGACGCGCTCGACCTCTCCGGCCCAGCGCGCCGGCACGTAGCCGATCTTCACCCAGTTGTGCACGACCGCGCGGTCGAGTTGGAACGCGCGCGCGACGTCGGCCTGGCTGCCGAACATCTCGACCAAACGCGCTGCGCAATTCACCCGATAAGTCTAAAGCGTCAAATTGAGTTTGACAAGATGTCGGGCGGACCAAGCCCGAGCGTAATATCCGTCGCATGAAACCCGAATCTCCCGTCACCTTTACCCCTGAGACCGCGGCCGATGCCTGGATGGGCCTCCTCGCCATGCGCGGCGTGGACTACCTCTTCGCCAACGGCGGCACCGACTTCGCCCCGGTCGTCGAGGCCTACGCCAAGGGCGAGAAGCTCGGCTGGCGGCTGCCCGAAATCGTGATCGTGCCGCACGAGAACATGGGCATCGCGATGGCGCACGGCTATGCCATGGTGACCGGCCGGCCGCAGGCGATGATGGTGCACGTGGGCGTGGGCACGGCGAACACGCTGAACGGCCTCATCAACGCCTCGCGCACGAACATCCCGATCCTGCTCACCGCGGGGCGCACGCCGATCACGGAGTCCGGAGCGGTCCCGGCGGCGCGCAATAACTATATCCACTGGGCGCAGGAGCACTTCGACCAGGGCGGCATGCTGCGCGAGTTCGTCAAGTGGGACTACGAGCTGCGCCATCCCGAGCAGGTCGAGACGGTGCTCGACCGCGCGCTCGCGATCTGCAAGAGCGAGCCGCAAGGCCCGGTGTACGTCACGCTGCCGCGCGAGGTGCTGGCGCAGGGCTTCAGCCACAGGTTTTCGCAGGACACGACGATCCAGCCGGCATCGCCCCCGGCCGCCGACGCCGACGCGCTCGAGGAAGCCGCGAGACTCCTGGGCGCGGCGAAGCGGCCCCTGCTGATCACCGCGAACGGCGGCCGCACGCTCGAGAGCTCGCGCGCGATCGAGCAACTGGCGCAGGCGCTCGCCGTGCCAGTGGTGCATTACCGGCCGCGCTATCTCGCACTCTCCACCGAGCACCCGATGCAGTGCGGCTGGGATCCGCATCCGTTCCTCAAGGAGGCTGACGTCGTGCTCGTGGTGGACTGCGACGTGCCCTGGATCCCGCGCGAGGGAAGTCCCAAGCCCGAGGCCCGGGTCATCCACATCGGTCCCGACCCGCTCTTCGCCCGCTATCCGTTGCGCGGCTTCCGCACCGACCTCGCGCTCACCGGGGGCGTGGCGGCCACGCTGCAGGCGCTGTGGCGCAGCGCGCAAAAGCATGCGGTTTCTCCGCGCACGATCGAAGAGCGGCGCCAGAGCGTATCAAAACAGTCTCAAGAAACAAGAAGTAAAGGGCGAGCCGGCTTCGATCCTATGCCGCAGAGCATCACCAGCAAGTGGCTCTCCGCGTGCGTGAACCGCCTTCTCGACAACGACACGCTCCTCGTGAACGAGTATCCGACCGTGCTCGAGGAAATGCTGATCCGCGAGCCCGGCCACTATTTCGGCAACCCCTCGGCGGGCGGCCTGGGCTGGGGCATGGGCGCGGCGCTCGGCGCGAAGCTCGCCTCGCCCGGCAAGAGCGTGATCTGCGCCATCGGTGACGGCGCCTACATGTTCGGCAACCCGACCGCCACGCACTACGTGTCGGAAGCGATGAAGCTGCCGATCCTCTTCGTCATCGCGAACAACGCCCGCTGGGCGGCGGTGCACCGCTCGACGCTTTCGACCTATCCGAAGGGGTATGCCGCGGAAAGGGAACGGCCTCCCTTCGCCACGCTCGAGCCCTCGCCGCGCTTCGAGCATGTCGTCAAGGCGAGCGGCGGGCACGGCGAGCGCGTCACCGAGCCGAAGGAGCTCATGCCGGCCCTCGAGCGCGCGATGAAGGTGGTGCGCGAGGAGAAGCGGCAGGCGCTCGTCAACGTCTGCCTGGAAGTGAGCTACGTGAAGACGAGCTAGTTGGCGCTCGAAGCGGGAGCGCCTTGCGCCGCGGGGACGAGTAGCGCCGCGGGCTCGGCCTTTGCGGCCGGAACGAACGCGGGCCCGATGCGGCCGACCAGCGGAAGCTTGAGCCCGCTCGGGCCGAGGCCAATGTTGAGCCCGAGGATGTTGAGCTCGAGGCCTTCGACCCCGCTCGCGGCGATGCCAAAAAGTCCCCCGAGGGAGAACTGGTAGCCGCGGCCGCTCGGCGCCGAGCCGAACACCGAGCGTCCCAGGTAATCCTTGCCGATGGCGGTCCCCGGAAGGTCGACGCCCAGCTCCGGCACCGCGCGGGCGATCCAGGCGGTGAAGGTGTTCGAATTGGGCCCCGGCCAGACGGTGTATTCGTTCGCGTAGGGGTAAGCGCGAGCGGCCTGGTCGATGCGCCTGATGAGCTCGTCTACCCCCTCGCCGCGCTTGTCGGCGTAGAGCTCCGGCTGGGCGCCGAACCAGCGCCCGTCGGGCTCGCGCGTGCGCACCACCACGACCGATTCGGCCCAGCGCAGACGCCAGCCGATGACCTCGTAGACCGTCCAGCTCTTCGCGTTGGTGGGCTTGACCGCGAACCATGTGTGCACGCCGAAAAGGCCTTTGGCGCCCACGGCGCGCGCGCCGTAGACCTGGACCACGGCCTCCTTCACGAGCGCCGGGTCCGGGGCGAGACCCACCGGCTCCCGGCTGGCATTTCTCCAATCCTGAGCGATCACGGTGGCTCCTGCGGCCGCGAACAGTAACGCCATCAGCGAGTAGAAGACGTAGCGGAAGCCGCGGCGCATCGTTCGTTTGAAATTGGCAGTCAAGCGTTCCACCGGATCAACGCACGCTTCGTATCCTACGTTGACCCGACGATTCTAGCCCTCGCTCCATGACACGAATTAACCGGTGCAGCGCCGCATGGGTAGGCACCGCGAGGCGGTGCCCGCGGGCGAGGCGCAGCAGCGCGCCGGTAATGTGATCAATCTCAGTGCGGCGACCCGCGAGCAGGTCCTGCAGCATGCTCGAGCGGTTGCGCGCGGTGGTCCGTGCGACCTCCATCGCGCGGGCGATCGCCTGCCTGGGGGTGATCGCGAGCCCTTCGGCCCTCAGCACCGGCGCGGCCTCCAGAGCCAGCGCCTCGACAAGGATCGCATACGGCGGCTCGCGCACCGCGCCGTTGCGCACCCGAAAGAGCGCGGTCACCGGGTTTAGGCAGACGTTGGCGAGGAGCTTGCGCAGCCGGGCATCGCGGATGTCGCGCGTCACGCGCGCTTCGAATCCTGCCTTGCGCAGGTATTTTCCCAAGGTCCCAAACCCTGGCGGGAGTAGGGTTGATCCCGTAGCCACGGGGACGACGCGCCTGCCCTCCCGGTAGGCAGCCGCGGTCGTCACCCCTTGCGGAACCGATTCGATGAGACCGTTTTGCAGCGACACGATGCCGAGGGGCTTCATGCGCCGCGCCGTGCGCAGCGCGGCGGCCGTGTCGTACGCCTTGACGAGCACGATCACCCAGTCGGCCTCGGGCAGAACCCGGGATTTGCGGCCGATGAGCGCGACCGGAACGACCTTCGACAAGCGAGCGGCGAAGAGCGAGCCCAGGGCGCCGGGACCGATGACCGCGACGGGGAAACGCCCGGCGCGCTCCTTAGGTACCACTAGGTGCCATACAAGCGCTTGAGCACCTCGTCCTTCATGCCGAAGCTCTTACCTTCGCCCGGAAAGCTGCCATCCCGCACTTCGGCTGCATAACGCGCGACCGCATCCTTGATCGCCGCGCCCGCCTCGGCATAGCGCTTCACGAACGTCGGCGTGAAGCCGGAGAACATACCCACCATGTCGTGGAACACCAACACCTGGCCGTCGCAATGCGGACCGGCGCCGATGCCGATCGTCGGAATGCCGATGCGCTCGGTGACGAGCTTCGCGAGCGGCGCCGGGACGAGCTCGAGCACTACGCCCCAGCAGCCCGCCCGCTCGAGCGCCACCGCCCCGTCCATGATGCGCTTGGCCGCGGCCTCGTCCTTTCCCTGCAGCTTGTAGCCGCCGAGCGCCGAGGCGGTCTGCGGCGTGAGGCCGACGTGGCCGAGCACCGGCACTCCGGCCCGGACGAGAGACTCCACGATCGGGACCACCTCTTCGCCGCCTTCGAGCTTGACCGAATCGGCGAGCGCCTCCTTCATGAGGCGCGCGGCGCTGTCGAGCGCCTGCGCCGGCGTGCCGTAGGAGAGGAACGGTAGGTCGGCGATGACAAAGGCCTCGGGCGCACCGCGGCGCGCCGCACGCGTGTGGTGGACCATGTCGGCCACCGTAACAGGGAGTGTCGAGTCGTAGCCGAGCACGACCATGCCGAGAGAGTCGCCCACCAGGATGAGATCGACGCCCGCTTCCGCGACGAGGCGCGCGGTCGGAAAGTCGTAAGCCGTGAGCATGGCGAGGCGGCCGCCTTTCTTGCGCCTCAGATCGAGTACCGTGGGCTTCATATTCACCTAAGCGAAGCGAAATCGAACAGCTTGCGGTCGAGAAGATGCGACGGCCGGACCTCGGTCATCGCACGCAGGATCGATTCGATGCGGCCGGGATGGCTCCTTTCCCACTCGCGCAGCATCTCGCCGATGCGCTTGCGCTCCAGGTTCTCCTGCGATCCGCACAACGTGCACGGAATGATCGGGAAGCCCCGCGCCTGGGCATACGTCGAAAGATCCTCTTCCGCGACGTAGACCATTGGCCGGATCACCACGTGCTTGCCGTCGTCGGAGGCGAGCTTCGCCGGCATCGCCTTGAGCTGCCCGCCGTGGAAAAGATTGAGGAAGAAGGTCGCGAGCACGTCGTCGCGGTGATGCCCGAGCGCGATCTTGGTCGCGCCGAGCTCGCCCGCGACGCGGTAGAGCGCGCCGCGCCGCAGCCTCGAGCAGAGCGAGCACATCGTCTTTCCCTCGGGGATCACGCGCTTCACCACCGAGTACGTGTCCTGCTCCGCGATGCGGAAAGGCACGCCGCGCGCGCGGAGGTACTCCGGCAGCACGTGCGCCGGAAAGCCGGGCTGCTTCTGGTCGAGGTTCACCGCCACGAGCTCGAAGCGCACCGGCGCCTTTTCCTGCAGCGAAACCAGCACGTCGAGCAGGCCGTGTGAGTCCTTGCCCCCGGAAAGGCACACCATCACGCGGTCGCCCTCGGCGATCATCGCGAAGTCGCTGATCGCCTCGCCGACCTGGCGGCGGATGCGCTTGGCGAGCTTCGCCTCCTCGTAAGCGTCCTTGCGCGGGTCGCGTACCGGAACGAATTGCCGCTTCAGGATGGGTTGGAGTTTCATGTCGATACGAGTTTCAGGCCCGCGATTCCGGCAACGATCAGCAGGATAGACCCGATCCGGGCGAAATCCCGGGATTCGTTGAACAGAACCATGCCCAGTATAGCGACGCCCACGGCGCCGATACCGGTCCAGACCGCGTAGCCGGTGCCGATCGGGATGGTGCGCACGGCGAGGGCGAGGAAATACACGCTGGCGAGCATAGCCGCGCCGGTGATCACCAAGGGCCACAGGCGCGAAAAGCCGTCGGTGTACTTGAGCCCGATCGCCCAGACGATTTCGAGAAGACCCGCGAGGGTGAGCCAGATCCAGGCCATGCGTTTCCCTAGATAAAGACCGAGCGGCCGCCGTCGACCGCGATGATCTGCCCCGTGACGTAAGGGGCGGCGGCGAGGAAGTGAACCGCCTGCGCGATGTCCTGCGGCGAGCCCATGCGCGCGA
>DASYPG010000107.1:0-11775 GCA_036006885.1 Burkholderiales bacterium
GTGCGTGAGCACCTCCTCGATCGTCGGCACCATTAGGCGCGAGATGTGCGGGATCTTGTTCAGGATGTAGTCGCGGTTCGCGCCGTGCACCGCGGCGAGGCTCACGTTGCGGTCGTAGACGCGCAGCTCGTAGCCCTTGCCGATCAGGCGCTCGGCGAGCTCCACCATCGGGCTCTCGCGCAGGTCGTCGGTGCCCGCCTTGAACGAGAAGCCGAGGATGCCGATCTTCCTGCCGCCCTTCTCGATCACGGCCTGCAGCCCGCGCTCGATCTGCAGCGCGTTGCTGGGCAGGATCGAGCTGAGGATAGGCAACGACAGATCCAGAGTTTTCGCCTTGTAGAGCAGCGCCCGCACGTCCTTCGGCAGGCACGAGCCGCCGAAGGCAAAGCCGGGCTTGAGGTAGTAGGGCGAGAGATTCAGCTTGCGGTCCTGGCAGAAGATGTCCATGACGCGGTGGGCGTCGACGCCGACGCCCTTGCACAGGTTGCCGATCTCGTTGGCGAACCCGACCTTGAGCGCGTGCCAGGCGTTGTCGGCGTACTTCACCATCTCCGCGGTCTCGATGTCGCTGCGGATCATCGGCCCGGGCATGGCGGCGTACAGCGACGCGAGCAGATCGCCGCTCGCGCGGTTCATCTCCCCGATTACGGTCTTCGGCGGATGGTAGTAGTCCTGCACCGCGGTCCCCTCGCGCAGGAACTCGGGGTTGATGCACACGCCGAACTCCTCGCCGGCGCGCTTGCCGGAGAATTTCTCCAGCGTCGGAATAACGACCTCGCGCATCGTTCCCGGCAGCATGGTGCTGCGCATGACGATGACCGGGGCGCCCGGGTGCGCCGCGAGCGTGCGGCCGATTTCTTCGCACACGCGCCGCACGTACTTGAGGTCGATGCCGCCGTTCGGCAGGCTCGGCGTGCCGACGCACACCAGGCTGAGATCGGTATGGCGCACCGCGTGCGCAAGCTCGGTGCTCGCGCGCAGCTTTCCGGCCGCGACCTGCGTGGCGATGATCGGCCCGACGTCCTTCTCGATGATCGGGGTCTTGCCTGCGTTGATGAGGTCGACCTTGGTGCGCTCCGGGTCGACGCCGATGACTTCGTGACCGTCTCTTGCAAGGCAGGCCGCGGATACGGCGCCCACGTACCCGAGCCCCAACACGCTGATTTTCATAGCGTGCAGAATGAAGCACGCAGGTTGAGGCGCGTACGGGACGCGCCCGCGCGGCGTTAGTCCACTGGGAGAGCGCCGGACGGACTAGCGCTCAAGGCCTGAACTCAGCCCGCGATGGTGCCGGAAAACAGGCGGTCGAACTCGCGGCGCAGCGAGTCGTCGCACTCGCAGGCGCCGGCTTCGAGCCCGGCGCGGTCGGAGATCTTGATGCGGCCGCGCTGGTAGCTGATGAGGCCAGAGCGCTGCAGCTCGCCCGCGGCCACGGTGACGCTGGGACGGCGCACGCCGAGCATCTGGGCGAGAAACTCCTGCGTGAGGTGAAATTCGCTCGCGCCCACGCGGTCGTGGGTCATGAGGAGCCATCGGCACATGCGCTGCCGCACGCTGTGCGCGTGATTGCAGGCGGTGGTCTGCGCGACCTGGTCGAACATGGCCTGGGCGTAGCAGCGCACGATGTCGGCGAATTCGGGATGCTCGTCGAGCGAGCGCCGGAAATTCTCGGCCCGCATCCTGAGCGCCTGCCCCGCGACCTGGCAGACCGCCTTCAGCGGGCCGCGGTCGGCGCCGAGTACCAGCGGGATTCCCGCCACGCCTTCGTTCCCGACCGTGGCGACCTCGACCTTTTCGCCACCCTTCAGGCTGATGAGGAGCGACACGACGCCGGAGAGCGGGAACCAGGCGTGCGTGATCGGCTCGTCCGGCTCGTAGAGTATCTGCCTGATGGACAAGGACATCTTCTCCATCCTGGGCAGGAGTCGAATTTGCAGATCGCGGGTCAGGGAGGACAGGATCCGGTTCTGCCCGGGAATGACGAAGTTGCGCGACTGATCCATGCTGTTGCCTGACTCATTTGTACGCCTCCGACGGGAAATGTTCCACCGCGCGACGGAGCCATGCTTCGAACACGCCTCTACTGAGTCAGTCGCACCAGGATCTCGGTGCGCAGCACGCTCGATCCGGTCAGGCGCGCGCGCCATGCGATCGTCGGCGCCGGCGCGCGCGTGTCGAACGAGCGCGAAACCCATCCGGAAATGGGTGCGAGGCTCCCCCTGAAGAGCTCGACGCGAGCGTTCTCCGACTGTGGAAGCACGATCTGCAGCGAGGCATCGCCGCGGCGGACCACGAAGTCGGGCCCCTGGGGCATCACGGTGCTCGCCTCGTGGCAATGGAAGAACAGCTCCACCTCGTGGTCTTCGGCCATCTCGAGGGTGTCCTCCACCACGATGCGGCGCGCGGCCTTGTCGAGCTCGATCAGGCGCCGGTGCTTGACCGGATCGGCAAGCCGCGTATAGCCGTCCTGCCAGCCCTCGAAGCGGTCCTTTTCCGCCGACGAGAGCCACAGGCTGCAGCCGGCATTGGCCTTTTTCAGCCACAGGAAGTTGCCGCCCTGCACCGACTGGTCGAGGCCGTCGATGCGCACCGTGTTGTGCGCCGAGGTGCCGCGGAAGTACTGTCGCCAGGCGCCCCGCGTGTGGTAGGCGTAGGTGCCCGGATCGATCAGCAATTCCCTGCCCGCCGCGGAGAGCGTGAACGAAAGCGCGTCGGCGTGGCCGTGCGCGGCGATCGAGCGATAGCCGAGCGGGCCGGCGTCGGCCACCAGTCGGATCTCGGCCGGCGTGTCGAAATCGCAGCCGAGCACGTAGCAGCCGCCGTGCGGGAACGTCCGCCGCAGCGGCAGGCGCGTCTTCTTCGTGTCGAGCCGCGCGTACTCCTCGTCGGCGCTCGAGCCGATGAGCGCGCGCGTCTTGTCGTCGAGCGCACCGGCCTTGAGCTTGAAGTCGCCGCGCCCGAACAGGATCGCTCCGCTGGCGAGGAGCGACTTGTAGGGACAGAAGCCCTCGCCCTGCGCAAGCCGCGCCATGCGGCCGTCGTCGGCGTCGCCGAACTGCGGCACGTTGCCGCCCGCGTCCATGATCGAGGCGAGGTAGTCGAGCATCGATTCGATGCGCGCCTCGTACTCGGCCGAGAAGCGCCGGCCGTTTGCGCGGCCGGCGAGCAGGCAGAAGACGAGGAAATCGAGCACGAAGTGCTGGTACCACACGGCCTGCTCGCGGTTCACGCCGTCGGGCGCGTTCTGCGCCAGCGCCTCGCGCTCGAGCACGCGCTTTCCGGTGTCGGCCCACAGGGAAGCGCGCTTCCAGTGCGGCCAGGTGACGCCCGCGACGAACAGGCCCGCCGCTTCGCCGATGAGGTGGTTGTTGGCCGAGGAGTGCAGCGAAAACCAGCCGCGGACGAACTCCGCGTGCTCGAACACCGAGCGCAGCCAGCGCAGCCGCAGCGCCGCATAGCGCGGCGACTCGAACTGCCTGCAGCCCGCGCCGCCGATGAGCTGCCAGGCGATCGACCAGTTGACGAGGCGGATCGCGGCCTCGAGCGCGCTCGCCCAGTTCGGCCCCAGGCGGCTCGGGCAGGCGACGAACCAGCTGTCGAGCTGCTCGGCGAGCTCCTGGAAGTACTTCGCCGCGCCGCTCATCGCGTAGGCCTGCGCCAGCGTCACGAGCTGCAGGTGCCGGTTCGGCTCCCACAGGTACTTGATGTCGCCGACTACGTCGGCATCGCGATAGTCGAGCGTCTTGCCGTAGACGAGCGGCGCCTGGATGCCGCTCTTCGGATCGCGGTTCCAGCGTGGCGGCTGCCCGAGGTCCGCGCCGGGCAGCGCGAAAATGTCGAGCGCGCCCTCGCAGATGCGGTCGGCTGCCGCAAGGTAGCGCGCCGCGCGCGCATTGGCGGGAATGCAGACCCAGGGATGGAACGACTGCCCGAACTGCGGTTCCGGCGCGCGCGCCGCGCGCAACGCGCCCAGACCCTCGGCCCGGGCCTGCAACGCGCGCCGCGCGCGGAACGCCACCTCCGCCGGCGTCATGCACCGGAGGCGGTTGAGCAGCCAGCGCGGCTTTTGTTTCAGGCGTTCCGGTAGGTCCGGTGCCAGATTTCGAGGTTCAGAAGCATCCATAGAAGTTTTTCGTGGTTCTGCCTTCCCTTGAGATGCTCTTCGAGCGTCCGGTCCAGCGCGCCGCTGTTGTAGTAGGGCCGCGTAAGCGACGAAGAGCTAGCGAGGTGATCCAGCAGGAAGCCGCGCATCTCGCCGCGGAACCATTCGTTGACCGGCACCCGGAAGCCGACCTTCGGCCGCTTGCGGATGCGCTTCGGGATCAGCTGCCTGCCCGCCTGGCGCAGGACCCACTTGGTGGTGAGGCCCCTCACGCGCATCTCGTCGGGCAGCGTGGAGACGTATTCGGCGAGCCGATGGTCGAGGAACGGCACCCGCGCCTCGATCGAGGCGGCCATGGTCATGCGGTCGCCGCGCTCGAGCAGGTTGTCCGGAAGCCAGCTCGCCTGGTCGAAGTACAGCATGCGGCGCAGGCTGCTCGCGCCCGGCGCCGCGTCGAACGGCGGCCTCAAGTCGAGCACGTTCGCCCCGTTGAGCGCCGGCGCGGCGAGCCGGTCACACTCGGCGCGTCCGAGCGCGCCGAACCAGCGCACGTAGCGCTCGCGCCAGTCGTCGATGCCGGCGGTGGCGACCAGGGTCTTGACGCGGCGAAAGCCGTAGGGCAGCGCGTGCACAAGCGGCGCGACCAGCCCGCGGCGCACGAAGCCCGGCAGTGCGCGGTAGCCCCAGGCATAGCGCTCCATCACGTGCTTCGGATAGCCACCGAGCAGCTCGTCGCTGCCTTCGCCCGTGAGCACCATCTTCACGCTGCGCGCCGCCTCGCACGCGAGCATGTAAATCGGAATGTCGGAGGGCTCGGCCACCGGCGCGTCGCGATACGCGACGAGCTTGCCGAGCTTGCCCATCAGATCGTGCTGCGACACCACCAGCTCGTGGTGCTCGGTGCCGAACTGCTTCGCCACCTCGGCTGCGTACGGCAGCTCGCTGTAGCGCTGCTCGGCGAAACCGACGGAGAACGTCTTGACCTTCGGATGGTGGCGGCTCATCAGCGCGACCACGGTGCTCGAGTCGAGGCCTCCTGAAAGGAACGCGCCGAAGGGAACATCGCTGACCATCTGCAGCTTCACCGCCGCCTCGAGTTCGGCGAGGAAGCGCGGCACCGCCTCCCCTGTCTTCGTTTCCTTTCGGGCAATGGGTTCACGATCCGGCGCAACCCAGTAGCGCACCTCGCGGCGGCGCCCGAACTGCCAGAAGGCGTAGGTGGCCGGCGCGAGCTTGCGGATGCCGCTGAATAGAGTGCGCGGGCCGGGCACGTAGCGGTAGGCGAGGTAGTCGCGCACCGCGTGCAGGTCGACCTCGGCCCGGATGCCGGGCATCCGGAGCAGCGCCTTCACCTCGGAGGCGAAGAACACCGACCCGCCGCTCTCGCAGAGGTACAGCGGCTTCTCGCCGAAGCGATCGCGCGCCAGCATCAGCCGCTCCTTGCGCGAGTCCCACACCGCGAAGGCGAACTGGCCGCGCAGGTGGCGCACGACCTCGGTGTCCCAGTGCTGGTAGGCGCGCAGCAGCACCTCGGTGTCGGAATCGAGCGCGAAGCGGTGGCCGTGCTGCGCAAGCTCGGCGCGCAGCTCGCGGAAGTTGTAGATCTCGCCGTTGAACGTGAGCGCGATGCCGGCCGCGTCGTCGCACATGGGCTGGCGCGCGCCGTTCGGGTCGATGATGGCGAGACGGCGGTGTCCGAGCACGACCCGGTGCTGCGAGCTCTGGAACGCGCACGCGCCGGCGCCGTCCGGGCCGCGGTGCGCCAGAGCCTCGAGCATCGAGGCCATGGCGCCGTCGTCGGGCGCGTGCCGCGGCACTGCCATCCATCCGGCGATTCCACACATGTGGGATGACAGGATGAAGGACGTTGATTGAGCGCCTTGCGGCCGCCCCCGCCGGGCCGCGTGGTCCGAACGAGCTATGCGCAGCGAAGCCGCGTCGGCGCGGATTTCCCGGCTTCTGGCTATGCTCGCGCACATGTGCGGCTTCGTGTTTGCGTATTCACAGGCAGGCAACCGCCTGCCCGATCAATCCCTGCTCGACCGGATGGATACGGCGATCCGCCACCGAGGTCCGGACGCGCACGGGCAGCAGCAGACGGCGCGGGCGGCGATGCGGCACCGCCGGCTCGCCATCATCGACCTCAGCGGCGGGCGCCAGCCCATGTCGAGCGCCGACGGCCAGGTGTGGATCGTGTTCAACGGCGAGATCTACAACTTCCGCGAGGTGCAGGACGCGCTCGCGGCCGCCGGCCAGCCGGTCGACACCAATTCCGACACCGAGGTGCTGCTGCGCGCCTATCTGGCCTGGGGCGAAGCCTGCGTCGAGCGGCTCAACGGCATGTTCACGTTCGCGATCTACGACGCCAGGACGCAGTCGGTGTTCGCGGCGCGCGACAGGTTTGGCGAGAAGCCGCTCTACATTCTCGAGCGCGACGGCACGCTGTTCCTCGCCTCGGAGCTGAAGGCGCTGGTCGACGGCGGGCTGGTGGACAAGCGCCTCGATCCGATGGCGCTCTACAGCTATTTCACCAGCGGCTACGTGATGGGGCCGCGCAGCATCTTTCGCGGCGTGCGCCGCCTGCAGCCGGGCCACTGGCTCAAGGCGGCGGGCACGAAGCTCGTGGAGCACCGCTACTGGGCCCCGCCGGCGCCGAGCGAACAGCGCGCCGACGAGAGCGCCATCGTCCGGGAGCTCTCCGATATCCTGCTCGATTCGGTGCGCCTGCGCCTGGTATCCGACGTGCCGGTGGGCTTCTTCCTCTCCGGCGGCGTAGATTCCTCGGCGGTGGTGGCGCTCGCAAGCGAGGTGAGCGGCCAGCGCCTGGAGACTTTCTCGATCGGCTTCGACGAGCCGCGCTACGACGAGCGTGAGCATGCGCGCTACGTGGCGCGCCGCTTCGGCACGCGCCACCACGAGTTCGTGCTCGAACCGGAGGGCATAGAGGTGATCGAGCAGATCGCATGGCACGCCGACGAGCCGTTCGCCGATGCCGCGGCGCTGCCGACCTGGTACCTCTCGCAGCTCACGCGCAAGCACGTCACGGTGAGCCTCTCGGGCGACGGTGGCGACGAGATGTTCGCGGGTTACGATTCCTACCGCGGCCACGTGTTGAGCGAGCGGCTGCGCAAGCTGCCCGGCTGGGTGCGCGGCGCGGCAGTTGCCGCGCTACGCGCGCTGCCGGGTCAGGACACCGGCAGGCGGATGGCCTGCCTGCGGCTCGCGCGCAACATCGAGGATGCGGGCCTCGCGGCCGGCGAGCGCTTCGCGGCCAAGCAGCAGGTCGCTTTCCGCCGCGAGCACCTTGCGGCGATCTCCCCGTACCTCGCGCCGCGGGCCACCGCCGAGAATGATCGAGAGTTCTTCGCGCCGCTGTTCGATCCCGCCCTGCCCGCGCTCGGCGGCATGACGCTCTGGCAGCAGACCGTGAGTCTCGCCGACGACATGCTGGTCAAGGTCGATCGCATGAGCATGGCGCACAGCCTCGAAGTGCGCGCGCCGTTCCTGGACCACCGCCTCGCCGAATTGATGAACCGGGTGAAGTTCGGCACCAAGCTGCCCGGCGGCCGGCAGAAGTACCTGCTGCGCAAGGCGATGGAGCGCTACCTGCCGCCGAGCTTTCTGTGGCGCCGGAAGCAGGGCTTCTCGGTTCCGCTCAGCCACTGGTTCAAGGACAGCCTCGCGAACTACATCGGCCAGAGGCTGCTTGCGCCCGGCGCCATGGTCGGGCATCTCTTCGAGCGCGCGGCGCTGGAGCGCACCATCGGCGAGCACGCCCGCATGGCGCGCGACTGGAGCCAGGCGCTGTGGGCGCTTCTGATGTTCGAGACCTGGTGCCGCCGCTACCGCATCGGCCCGGACTCGCTGCGCGGCGGCTAGTCTTTACCGCTCGCCCGCATCGCGCGGCGAGGCCTCAGGTCGCCGCCCTGCGCGCCTGGACGAATAACCCGCTGCAGGCCAGGTCGTCCTCGGTGATGCCGCGGCACGAGTTCCGCGAATCAATCCCGTCCGTCCTGCGGCTGCTCTCGATGCGTTCGATACGAAACCCGGCTGCGTCCAGCATGCGCACGTGGGCCGACCCGGGATGCCGGTTTATGAGGTAGGGCCGACCGCCGACGATGATTCTCCAGAGCCATTCCGGATATTGCCAGTGCCCATTCCAAGCTTTGGTAATTCCGTGCGAAGTGAAATCGATTTGGTGCGACATCCTGCCGCCGGGGCGCAGCCAGGCGAAGCAGCAGCGGAAAGTGGCGGGGACGTCAACGACATGCTCGAGTACGGAGTGGGAGTAGATCAGGTCCACGCTCGAGCTCGCCAGGGCGCTCGCCGCCGTCCATGGGGCGACGTATTTGACTACGAGGTCGCCGTCTTTCTCCGGGTGGGCTATGGCGTCCCGGATCGCTGCGATGCGGCCAGGCGCCAAGGTTCTCTCCAAGACCTCGTCCGTCAGGATATGGCTGGGAAACAAGTTGGAGTCGAGATACGCATCGAAGTCCGGCCACCCCTTGGTCGGCCTCGGTGCCCGCCTCGCGAAGCGGTCCACCATTTCATCGAGCATCCGCAGGTTCTTTTCGGTGCTGCTGTATGCGACGGCGTCCAAGCCATAGACGCGTGATACTCCGGACAAGAGTGCTGCGAGCCCTACTCCGAGAGACTCGCCTGGTCCTAGTTCTGCGACCGACGATGGCATGTCGCGCGTGCCGCCGTGCCAGAGAAACGTCATGTGCTTCAGCCAAACGCCATAGCAGTAGTCGGCTGAATCGGTACTGCCACCGCCTGAGCCGGCGAGCAAACGATGAAGGCCCGGAACCATCGTCGCCAAGCCCCTAGCGACGGGCTTCAACTCCATTGACCACGGCACCGGCGCCACTCTCATGCCGCGCCTGTCACGCCGGCTTCGCGAAGCGCGCCGGCGTGACCGCCAGCGCGCAAAGGCCGACCGCGGCATAGACCTCCTCCAGCCGCGGCAGCGCGCGCTCCGGCGCGAAGCGCAGGCGGACCGACTCGCTCGCCGCCGCGCCGACGCGTGCGCCCAGCGTCGGCTCCGCGAGCAGCCTCTTCAGCTGCCGCTGCAGCGTGGCGATATCGCCGGGCGCCACCAGAAACCCGGTGACACCGTCGCTGACCGCTTCGGGAATGCCGCCCACGGCCGAGGCCACGACCGGGATCCCCGCCGCCATCGCCTCGATGAGGTTCATGGGAAGGGCTTCGTCGTACGAGGGCAGCGCGAACACGGCGGCGCTTTCGAGCAGCACGCGCCTGCCCGAGGGGCCGACCCAGCCGGTGAACTTCACCGCGTCGGCGATGCCGAGGCGCTCGGCCTGGCGCGACGCGGCGGCGCGGTCGCCGTCTCCGGCGCACAGCAGGCGCAGGTCCGGAACGGCCGCGCGCAGCGCCGCCACCGCCTCGAACAGATCGAACAGGCCCTTCGCCGCGTCGAGCCTGCCGAGAAAGAGCACCAGGTTCGCCTGCCGCTCGGCGGGCGGCGCCTGCTCCGGCGCCACCGGCTCCGGGACGCAGGCGACCTGCGCGCCGCGCGCGATGCCCCGGATCCAGCCGCGCATGGCCTCGCACGGCACGACCACGCACGCGGCGCACTCGAGGAGCAGGCTCAGCGCGCCGCGCGCCAACGGACCGGCGCGGTGATGAAACTGCTCGAAGCCGCCGCCGTGCAGGTGCAGGATGAGGGGACGGCGCATTGCAATCGCGAGCGCCATGAACAGCGCCTCGCGCCAGAAGCCGTGCCCGGCGGCGGCGTGCACGTGCACCGCCATGCCGCGCTCACGCAGCAGGAGCACCGCGAACCGGCGCAGGGCGCTCAGGGCGAGGGCGACATCGCGCGCACCGTCCTCGCCGTGCGTGGCGAGATACTCGATCGGCCAGCGCTCGAACAGGCCGTGCACCCGGTAGGTCTGGACCACGCTGGCGATGCCGCCGCGCGCCTGCGGGGCGGGCCCGAGCATGACGAGGCTAGGATAGGCAGTGTTGGCCATGATGGCTCCGTTTTGGGCACTACAAGCGCCACACGCGCAGCCCCTGACTGCGGAAGGCGGCCGCGTCGCACGCCGATTTCACGTCGATGAGGCAGCCCTGGCGCACGATTTTCTGCATGCAGGCGGCCGCCGGCATCTCGACAAACGGCCGATGGGCGACGGCGAGCACCAGCGCGTCGGCCACCGGGAGGGCCTCCCAGCTGCACAGGCGCACGCCGTACTCCATCAGCGCGTCCTCCGCGCTCGCGAGCGGGTCGTGCACATAGGTCTCGACGCCGAACGCGTGCAGCTCCCGGATGATGTCGATCACTTTCGAGTTGCGGATGTCGGGGACGTTTTCCTTGAACGTCAGGCCGAGGATGTTGACCCGCGCGCCCCTGATGCTGCGCCCGGCGTGAATCATCTCCTGCACGGTCTTGCGCGCGATGTGGCTGCCCATCGCGTCGTTGATGCGCCTGCCGGCGAGGATCACCTCCGGGTGGTACCCGAGGAGCTCGGCCTTGTGGGTGAGGTAGTACGGGTCGACGCCGATGCAGTGCCCGCCGACCAGGCCGGGCCGGAACGGCAGGAAGTTCCATTTGGTCTGGGCCGCCTGCAGCACTTCGGCGGTATCCATGCCGAGCTTCTCGAAGATGATCGCGAGCTCGTTGACGAAGGCAATGTTGAGGTCGCGTTGCGTGTTCTCGATCACTTTCGCCGCCTCGGCCACCTTGATCGATGAAGCCCGGAACACCCCGGCCCTCACCACCGAGCCGTAGAGCTGGGCGACTTTCTCCAGCGTGTCCGCGTCGTCTCCCGATACCACCTTCAGGACGCGGCTGAAGGTGTGCTCGCGGTCGCCCGGATTGATGCGCTCGGGCGAGTAACCGACGTGGAAGTCCTGGCGCCAGCGCATTCCGGAGCGCTTCTCCAGGATCGGCACGCACACTTCCTCGGTGCAGCCGGGATAGACCGTGGACTCGTAGACCACGATCGCGCCGGGCTTCATGTGGCGGCCGACCGTCTCGCTCGCAGCCTCGAGCGGCCCGAGGTCGGGCTGGCGCGCCGCGTTGATCGGCGTCGGCACCGCGACGATGATGAATTCGGCCTGGGCGAGCTCGGCAGGGTCGGCGGTGGCGTGCAGTTGATTCGAAGCCATCAGCTCGGTGGTCGACACTTCGCCGGTGGCGTCCACGTGGTGCCTCAGGCTCTCGATGCGCTTGCGCGACAGGTCGAAGCCGATGGTGCGCCGCTCCTTGCCGAACGCGGCGGCGACCGGCAGGCCGACGTAGCCCAGGCCCACCACCGCGACCGTCGGCAGGCCCGCATTGGCTGCCTGCCGCAGGCCCGGCACAGGCGTCGACTGGGGGGGGAACTCCAGGATTTCAGACATGGGCGAGGGTCGCCTGCTGGGCGGGCAGCAGATCCTTTATGTACCAGTCGATGGTCTGGGCGAGACCCGAGCGCAGGTCGAAAACCGGTCGATAGCCGAGCAGCCGCGCCGCCTTGCCGGTGTCGGCACGCGACAGAAGCATGTCGCCGCGCCGCGGCGCGCGGTGAACCGCGCGCGCGTTGCGCAGGTGCGGCAGCCGCTCGGCGAGCTGGGCGCGCATGATCTCGAACAGCTCGTTCAACGTGGTCTGCTCGCCCACCGCGACGTTGTAGGCCTGGCCGAGGGCCTGCGGATCCTCGACCGTGGCG
>DASYPG010000108.1:0-3141 GCA_036006885.1 Burkholderiales bacterium
CCCTGGTCGAGGGCCAGCTCCACGGCGGCATCGTGCAGGGCATCGGCCAGGCGCTCGCCGAGCACTGCGTCTACGACGCCAGCGGACAGCTCCTCACCGGCTCGTTCATGGACTACGCCATGCCGCGCTCGGACATGGTGACGGACTTCAAGCTCTACGACCACTCGGTGCCATCGCCCACGAACCCGCTCGGCGTGAAGGGCACGGGCGAAGCAGGCACCACGGGCGCCATCCCCGCGGTGGCCAACGCGGTGATCGACGCCCTGCGCCCGCTCGGGATCGACCGGCTGGATTTCCCGTACTCGCCCAGCCGGGTATGGCAAGCAATCGCGGCGGCGAGGAAATAGATGAAGGAAGCATCCATCACAGTTCGCGACGGTACCCAGATCGGCGTCGCGATCTACGCGCCCGAAGGAAGCGGACGGTTCCCGGCGCTGCTCGCCGCGTCGCCGTACCGCTACGACAACAACACGCTGCCGGCGGGTCCGCAGTTCCTCTGGCGCGAGACCGGGCCGATCGAGTTCTACGTCAAGCACGGCTACGCCTACCTCCACATGGACGTGCGCGGCTCGGGGAAGTCCGGCGGGCACTTCGAGTTCCTCGGCCCGAACGAGCAGCGCGACCTCTACGACGTGATCGAGTGGATCGCGCAACAACCGTGGTCCAACGGCAAGGTCGGCGGCATCGGCCAGTCGTACTTCTGCATGTCGCAATGGTGGATGGGCATCATGAAGCCGCCGGCGCTCGCGTGCCTGGGCGCCTACGACGGGTTCAACGATCCCTACCGCGCGACCTGTTACACCGGCGGCATCCCGGGCCAGTTCATTCCCGGCTACTGGTGGAACCAGAACCGCATCATCAACCGTTTTCCGGCGAACGGCGCCGCGCCCCGCGTTCAGGAGACCGACCTCGACGCGCTGATCAGCGCGCATCCGACCTACGACGAGTTCTGGCGCGCGCGCTGCGCCTGGGAGCGCCTGCACGAGGTCAGCGTGCCGCTCTACTCGGTCGGCATCTGGGGCAAGGTCGATCTCCATACGCGCGGCAACATCGAAGGCTTTCGCCGCGCCAGCGGTCCAAGAAAGCTGCAGATGCGCGGGCCGATCAACGCGTGGGCCGCGAACGCCGAGTTCAACGGCGTCGAGCTCCACGAGAAGGTGCTGCTGCCCTTCTACGAGCGCTTCCTGAAGGGCAAGGACACCGAGTGGGAGAAGCGTGCGCCAGTCGAGTACTTCGTGCGCGGCGCCAACGTGTTCCGCACATCCGAAACCTGGCCGCCCGCCGGGGTCAAGTACACGGCCTGGCATTTGTGCGCGCGACCGACTGGAAGCGTCACTTCGCTGAACGACGGATCGCTTTCATCTTCACGAGAGGAAGGAAGCGAGGCTACAAGCTATGCCTATCCGAATCCCGGCTGGGCGAGCGGGGTGGTCGGCTTCGGCCCGAGCGGTCCGGCAGGCGGCTTCGACCCGGTGCGGCGCGTGCTCAGCTTCACCACCGCGCCGCTCGAGAAGGATCTGGAGATCGCCGGTCCGATCAAGCTCGTGCTGTACGCGTCATCCACGGCGAAAGACACCGACTTCGTGATCAAGCTCGCGGAGCAGTACCCGCAGCCGGCCGAAGACCGCGCGAAAGGCCTCAATCCATCGGCGCAGCTCGTCACCAAGGGCTGGCTGCGCGCTTCGCACCGCGCGCTCGACCCGAAGCGCAGCACCGAGATGGAGCCTTGCCACACGCACACCGATCCGCAATCGCTCAAGCCCGGCGAAGTCTACGAGTTCGAGATCAGCATCGAGCCCAACGCTTACCGTTTCAGACGGGGCAACCGCATCCGCCTCGAACTCGTGAACGGCGATTCGCCGATCACCGATGTCCTGTGGACCCATTACTACCAGCCGAACAAGATCGGCCGGGACACGATCCACCACAGCGCGCGCTATCCCTCCCGGCTCATCCTGCCTGTCATGGAATGAGCGCAGAATAGACGCCATGAAATTCACCCCCTGGGAAAACCCCATGGGCACGGAGGGCTTCGAGTTCATCGAGTACGCCGCGCCCGACCCGGCGGCGATGGCCGGGGTGTTCGAGCGCATGGGCTTCAGGGCCATTGCCCGGCACCGCCACAAGGAGGTCACGCTCTACCGGCAGGGCGAGATCAACTTCATCCTCAACGCCGACCCCGAGTCCTTCGCGCAGCGCTTCGCGCGCGCGCACGGTCCGAGCGTCTGCGCGATCGCCTTCCGGGTGCAGGATGCGGCGAGCGCGTACCGGCGCGCGACGAGCCTCGGGGCCTGGGGCTTCGCCAACCAGGCCGGCCCGGGCGAGCTCAACATCCCCGCGATCAAGGGCGTGGGCGACTCGCTCATCTATTTCGTCGACCGCTGGCGCGGCAAGAACGGCGCACGGCCCGGCGACATCGGCAACATCGGCTTCTACGACGTCGACTTCGAGCCGCTCGAAGGCGCCGCACTCGACCCCGCGGGTCACGGCCTGCGCTACATCGACCACCTCACGCACAACGTGCATCGAGGGCGGATGAAGGAATGGGCGGAATTCTACGAGCGCATCTTCAACTTCCGCGAGATCCGCTACTTCGACATCGAGGGGCAGGTGACCGGCGTGAAGAGCCGCGCGCTCACCAGCCCCTGCGGCAAGATCCGCATCCCGATCAACGAGGAAGGCAACGAGAAGTCCGGCCAGATCAGCGAGTATCTCGACACCTACCGTGGCGAGGGCATCCAGCACATCGCGATGGGCGCACGCGACCTGCTTGCGACGGTCGACGCGCTGCGCGCGAGCGGCGTGAAGCTTCTCGACACGCCCGACACCTACTACGAGCTGATCGACAAGCGCATTCCGGGCCACGGCGAGAACATCGCGCAGCTCAGCGAACGCAGGATCCTGATCGACGGCAGGCCCGGAGAGCTCCTGCTGCAGATCTTCAGCGAGAGCCAGCTCGGGCCGATCTTCTTCGAGTTCATCCAGAGGAAGGGCGACGAGGGCTTCGGCGAAGGCAATTTCAAGGCGCTGTTCGAGTCGATCGAGCTCGATCAGATGCGCAGAGGGGTCCTTAAAACGCCATGACAGCGAAGCTTCCCACTCCAGCAAATTGGTCCAGGGATTCGAGCCGCGACGCCATCA
>DASYPG010000109.1:0-1852 GCA_036006885.1 Burkholderiales bacterium
CGCGCCGCAATATCAAGAAGGCCGCGAAAGCGGCGCGGAGGAAGCGGACGATTTCCCGTCTGCCGAAGAGGACCCGCACCGCGCTGGGCAAGCAGGCCGCAAAGATCGCGAGGCGCCGGCGCAAGAAGAAAATCGGGGGTCTGACCCCGATTCGACTTAATTGGGGTCTGACCCCGATTTAGCGCCAGGCGGCGTAGCGGTTAATGTGCAGTGGCTGCTTGGCCAGAGCCGGGCAGAAGCTGCCGACGATCGGCTCGAGCTTTTGGTAGAGGGCCTTGTTGTCGCGGTTGAGCCGCTCCAGGCGCTCGCGGGCGCTCTCGGCATCGCGGGCGAGCTTCGCCAGGTCCAGGTTCGCGAGCCGGCGGTTTTCGAGCACCATGCGGCCGCCGACCATCACCGAATGCACTGCCGAGCCGTCCTCGGTGTGGACCAGCGCGTTCACCGCGTCGTTGAGCGGAATCCAGTTCACGTTGCCGAGGTCGAGGAACACGATGTCGGCCTTGTAGCCGGGCGCCAGGCAACCAAGCTTTTCGAAGCCGAGCGCTCGCGCGCTGCCCGTGGTCGCGGCATCGAGCACTTCCTTCGTCGTGATCCAGCGCTCCCACTCGGGGCCGCGTACTTTGGAGGCGAGCGAGGCGATGCGCATGGCCTCGTACATGTTCAGATTGTCGGAAGAGCTCGCTCCGTCGGTGCCGATGCCGACGTTGATGCCGCACTCCAGCATGCGCCGCATGTCCGCGATGCCGCTCCCCAGCCGCATGTTGCTTCCCGGGTTGTGCGCGACCGAGGCGCCGCGCCCGGCGAGGCGCTTCATGTCGTCGTCGTCGAGCCACACGCCGTGCGCAGCGGTGAAGGCCGGGCCCACCAGCCCGAGCGCGTCCATGTGCGCGGCGAGCGACTTGCCGTATTTCTTCAGCGCGGAAACCGCCTGCACCTTGGATTCGGACAGATGCGTCTGCAGGCCGGCGCCGTACTCGCGCGCGAGGTTGCCGCAGCCGACCATGAATTCGTCGCTGCAGTGAAGCGGGATGGTCGGCGCAACCGCGGGCCGGATCAGCTCGCGGTCGAATTTCCAAGCGTGCAGCGCCTTGCGCATGTTCTCGAGGCTCGTCCGGTACGGCGCCAGGCGCAGCCGCTCGACCTCCTTTTGCAGCGGTGGCGGCAGCGCTTCCATGAGGCCCGGGATCGCCTCGAAGAAGCTGAGATCCGCGACCATCGGCGCCACCACCGCGCGCATGCCCGCGTCGCTGTAGGCACGGCCCACCGCCTCGAGGCCCGCGACGCTCGGCGCCGGAAACTCGGCCATCAGGTCATAGCAGGCGGTGCAGCCCTTCATCAGCATCTCGGCCGCGCCGATGAGCGTGGCGAGGTACTTGTCCTCGAGGCTGCGGTGACCGTTGGTCCACGGCGCCGCGGTAAGCAAGAGCTCGAGCGTCCAGCGATCGCCCATGCCTTTGGCGAGGTTGCCGTGCCCGTGCATGTGCGCGTTGATGAGGCCGGGATGAAGGAGCTTGCCGCGCGCGTCTACCTCCTTCGCGTCGGCAGGGACCTGAAATTTCCCAACTTCAACAATCGTATCTTCGCGGATGAGGATGTCGGCGGGGCCACCGACGAGCCGGCCCCCGCGGATCAGCGTGTGGCTCATTTCTCCTCCCTGCCCGCCGAGCCGATCGAGAGGTCGGCGAGGCCCGAGCGGATCATGTACCAGAATAGGAACACGCCCGGCAGGGCGATGAGCGTGGTGAGCAGATAGTAGTTGACGTACCCCATGGCATCGATCATGCCGCCCGCCGAGGTTCCGCTTACCACGCGGCCGACGATGCTGGCGAACGCCGAGAGCAGCGCGTACTGC
>DASYPG010000110.1:0-15658 GCA_036006885.1 Burkholderiales bacterium
GATCGCCAGGAGCAGCGGCACGCCGAGCGCGAGCGAGACCGCGAGCTGCTTGGCGAGATCGGACAGGAACAGGCCGAAGGTCATCCGGTTGAAGCCGAATTCCTGCTCCACGACGAAGATGCGGTAGATGGCGAGCGGCAAACCGACGGCGAACTGGACCGCGAACACGCTCAGCAGCAGCGCCGTTCCATGCGCCAGCGAGCCGGGCGTGAAGAGCGCGCTCCAGCCGTCGGACAGGAGCTGGATGCCGCCTCCGAGCATCAGGCCGAGGACGAGCAGCGTGCCGACGAAGAGGCTCACGATGCCCAGGCGCGCCTTGGCCACGGTGTAGTCGGCCGCCTTCTGGTGCGACGCGAGCGGGATCGCTTCGGCGAAGGTCTGCGGAACCGCGCCGCGATGCGCACGCACGTGACGAATTTGGCGCTGCGCCAGCCAGAGGCGCGTCGCGGTCGCGGCGATGAGCGCCGTGAGGAATATCCACGTCAGGGCATTGAACATCGCATGAGAGAATAAGCCATGCCTGCCGATCCGAACAACCTGATCTGGATCGACATGGAGATGACCGGCCTGCGGCCCGACAGCGACCGCATCATCGAGATGGCGCTGCTCGTCACCGATTCGCAGCTCAACATCCTCGCCGAGAGCCCCGTATGGGTGCTGCACCAGCCCGACGAGGTGCTCGACGCGATGGACTCCTGGAACAAGGGCACGCACGCGAAAACCGGGCTCATTGGCCGGGTCAAGGCCGCGTCGCTCAGCGAGGCGCAGGCCGAGTCCAAGGCGCTCGAGTTCCTCGCGCCGCACGTGCCGGCGAACGCCTCGCCGATGTGCGGCAACTCGATCTGCCAGGACCGACGCTTCCTCGCGCGCTGGATGCCGCGGCTCGAGGCGCATTTCCACTACCGCAACCTGGACGTGTCCACGCTGAAGGAGCTGGTGCGGCGCTGGAAGCCCGAGCTCCTCAAGGGCTTCAGCAAGGAGGGCAAGCACGAAGCGCTCGCCGACATCCTCGAGTCGGTCGAGGAGCTCAAGTTCTACCGCAAGAGCGTGATGACCATCTGACAATCGGGGTCAGACCCCGATTCTTCTACTCGACTTCGACGATGCACTCGATCTCGACCGGGATGCCCATCGGCAGCGAGCCCATGCCGACCGCGGAGCGCGCGTGCTTGCCGCGCTCGCCGAACACCTGGACGAAGAGGTCCGAGCAGCCGTTGATCACCTTGGGCTGATCCTCGAAGTCGGGCACGGCGTTCACCATGCCGAGCACCTTGACGACGCGCTTGACCTGGTCGAGGCTGCCGAGCTCGGCGCGCATCACCGCGATGAGGTCGAGGCCGACGCTGCGTGCATGCTCGTAGGCCTGCTCGACGGTGTACTCGCGGCCCACCTTGCCCTTGGGACGCTTGCCGTCCTTCCCCGCGCGCGGTCCCTTGCCGGCGAGGAACAGGAGATTGCCGGTGCGGACCGCGTTCACGTAGTTGGCGACCGGCGCGGAAACCGTGCCGAGCTCGATTCCAAGTTCTTTCAGCCGCTTTTCGGCGCTCATTGGAAGGGGACGACCTTTCCGGGGTTCATCAGGTTGTCGGGGTCGAAGACCTTCTTGATGTCGCGCATCAAGTCGAGCACGTCGTCGCCGAGCTCCATGCGCATCGAGTCGATCTTGCCCATGCCCACGCCGTGCTCGCCGGTGCAGGTGCCCTCGAGGCGCAGCGCGCGCTCGACCAGACGCTTGTTGAACGCCTTGGCGAGCTCGGTCTCCTCGGGCTTGGCCGGGTCGACCAGGAACATGAGGTGGAAGTTGCCGTCGCCGATGTGGCCGAGGAGCGGCACCGGCGCGATGTAGCTCTTCACGTCCTCCATGGTCTCGTGCACGCATTCGGCGAGGCGCGAGATCGGCACGCACACGTCGGTCGATACGGCGCGCGAGCCGGGCCGCAGCTGCAGGCAGGCGAAGTAGGCGTCGTGGCGCGCCTGCCAGAGCTGGCTGCGCTCCTCGGGCCGGGTCGCCCAGACGAAATCCATGCCGCCGTGCTCCCTGGCGATCGCCTGAACCGCTTCGGCCTGCTCCACTACTGACGCCTTTGTTCCATGAAATTCAAAGAATACGGTGGGCGCGACGCGATAGTTGGTCTTCTTGAACTTGTTGATCGCGGCCACGGTCTTGTCGCACACGATGTCGCAGCGCGCTACCGGGATGCCGGCCTGGATGGTCTGGATCACGGTGCGCGTGCAGCCGTCGACCGAGTCGAAGGCGCAGACCGCCGCCGACATCGCCTCCTGCACCGGGTAGAGCCGCACGCTCACCTCGGTGATGATGCCGAGCGTTCCCTCCGAGCCGACGAACAGCCGCGTCAGGTCGTAGCCGGCGGCCGATTTCTTGGAGCGACGCGAGGTCTGGATGACGCGGCCATCGGCGAGCACCACCTTGAGGGACAGCACGTTCTCGCGCATGGTGCCGTAGCGCACCGCATTGGTTCCGGAGGCGCGGGTTGCCGCCATGCCGCCGAGCGTGGCGTCGGCGCCAGGATCGACCGGGAAGAACAGGCCCGTATGCTTGATGTACTCGTTCAACTGCTTGCGCGTCACGCCGGCCTGGACCACGGCGTCGAGGTCCTCCTCGTGCACCGCCAGCACCTGGTTCATGCGCGAAAGATCGATCGACACGCCGCCCTGCACCGCGAGGATGTGGCCCTCGAGCGAGGTGCCCACCCCGAAAGGAATCATCGGCACGCCGTGGCGCCGGCAGATATTCACTACCTCCCGAACCTCTTCAGTTGTTGTTACATAAACAACTGCATCGGGCAGCGCGTAGGGGAAATAGGACTCGTCCTTGCCATGGTGCTCGCGCACCGCCGCCGAGGTCGAGACGCGCTCGCCGAGCAGCGCCTTCAGCTCCTCGAGGACTGCGGACCCAAATTCCCGGGGCTTGTTCATGAAACTATTTTAGTCGGATCTCGCCGTCGAACGGCACGCGTACGCCGAGCGAGGGAATCTCGAGCGTGCACTTCACCGGCACGGTCTCTTCGCCTTTCAGCTTGCCCGACTGGATCGATTTCTGCACCGCCTGCTCGATCTCGCGCTGCGAGTTCACCCCCACCATCTTGAGGAACTTGCGGATGCTGAGATTGAAGGTTTCCTGGTCCATTACCGCTCTCCTTTGAGGATCCTGTTTGCAAGCTCTTTGCCCAGCTCGACGCCCCACTGGTCGAAGCTGTTGATGTTCCAGATCACCCCTTGGGTGAAGACCTTGTGCTCGTAAAGGGCGATCAGCCTGCCGAGATTGCGCGGGTTCACGCCTTCGAGCATCAACATGCTCGAAGGGCGGTTGCCCGGGTAGCGCCGGTACGGCGGCAAGGCGTCATCGTCGGTGCCGAACGCGAGCGCATCGGCCTGCGCGCGGCAATTGGCCGTGAGATTGCGCTCCAGGCCGAGCTCGACGAAGTCGCACGGCACGGATTGCGTGCCCTGGTGCAGGAGCTGGTGGAAGGAATGCTGGCTGACCGTGCCTTCCGCGCCCCACAGCACCGACGCCGTGGCGTAGCCGACCTCGCGGCCCGCGCGGTCCACGCGCTTGCCGTTCGACTCCATCTCGAGCTGCTGCAGATACGAGGGGAGCAGGCGCAGCGCGTTCGAGTAGGGCAGTACCGCGTGCGTGGGCATGCCGAGGAAGTTCGTGTTCCAGACGCCGATCAGTGCCATCAACACGGGTATGTTCTTCTCCAGCGGCGTTTCTGCGAAATGGCGGTCGATTTCATGCCCGCCCCTCAGGAACTCGTCGAACGCATCGACCCCGATCGCGCACATCGCCGAGAAACCGACCGCCGACCAGACCGAGAAGCGGCCGCCGACCCAATCCCACATCGGGAAGATTTCGTCGACGCCGAATTTCTTCGCTGCCTCCACGTTGGAAGTCACGGCGACAAAGGCCTTCGCGCCCCAGCGCTTGGCGGCCGCGGCGTTCGACATCGTCTCCTGGGTGGTAAAGGTCTTGGAGGCGACGACGAAGAGCGTGGTCGCCGGTTCGGCGCCTTCGAGGGCACGCTCGAGATCTTTGGGGTCGACGTTGGCAGCGAAGCGGACCTCGAGCGGCCCTGCGTCTTTCCCCGATGCGAGCGCGTCGACCAGCAGCCGGGGTCCAAGGTCCGAGCCGCCCGTGCCCAGGTTGACGATGCGCTTGCAGAGCTTTGCGCCGCGCAGCTCGGACGCGAACTTGCGCATCCGGTCGAGCGTTTGGAGAACTTCAGCCGGAGCATCGGCCGCGCGCAGGGCGGTGTGCCACGCGGGGCGGTTCTCGGTGTTGTTGACCGGCTCGCCGGCGAGCAATGCCTCGCGCCATTCGGCGAAGCCGCGCTCGGCGGCGAGGCGGACGAGCAGGCGCAGCGTCACGGCGCCGAGGCGCTGGCGCGAGTAGTCGTAGCGCACGCCCGGGCCTTCGGCGACGAACTGGACGCTGCGGGCGATGTCCTGCTCGAACAGCTCGCGCAGGTGCACGCCGCGCCAGCTCTCGGCGTGGTGCGCGAGGTCCTGCCATGCCTTGCACTCGGTGGGCGGGGTGGTGTTCATTTCCCGAATCGGTAGAGGCGGAAGCGCTCGCCCTTGTCGCCGGGCCGGCCGACGTCGGCGAGCTTGGTCCATCCCGGGCCTGGCGCGTCGAATTCGTGCTGCGGGTTTCCTTGCACGAGGAGCAGCGGGCACTCCCGCGGTTTTCCGAAATCGAAGGCGCGCGGCTGAATGTCGCCATAGTAGTCGAGCGAGGCGCCCTGCGGCACCCCCAGGCCGCGCTGCGTCATGCAGTTGGCGCCGACCGGAATCTTCGAGCGCAGCTGCAGCGCGACCGAGCGGTAGCCCTTCTGGTGGTCGGCCCACGGCATCCACAGCGTGGCGAACGTGCCCCAAAGCAGCACGATCCCGGTGGCCCAGCGCGCGATGCTGCGCGTGGGCGAATACGCGGTGAAGAACATCAGGTAGAGCCAGGTCGCGGTTAGCGCGAGCGCTACCAGGAACAGGAACGGATTGAATTCCGGCACGAAGCCCGGAGCGATCTTCGCGAAGTTGTGCGCGATCTTCGGCGGCAGCCCGGTCATCATGGCGACGTAGCCGAGCCACACCAGGCCGCCGAAAAACGCGAATGTGACCAGGCCGAACCAGTCGAGCGCCGCCGCCGCGCCGCGTCGCAGACTCGGCACACCCTGCACTGCCAGGATGACGAGCGGAGCGAGCAGCGGCAACAGCGTCACGTCTTGCTGCTGTCCCCACACCGCGAGCCCGAGGAACATGATGAGCACGGTGAGCGCCGGCACGAAGAGCTGCGGCTCGCGCCAGCGCCGTCGCAGCGACCACAATGCCCAAAGCGCGAGCGGCCATGCCGGCCACGCGAACCATCCACTGGTGTTGAGAAAGTACCGAAGCGTCGCGCCGATGTTGGCCTGCGGCCGCACATTCAAAGCCCACCACTGTGCGAATGCCTCGGGCGCGCGCCTGAAAAGCGCCACGGGCCAGAGCGCCCCGATGGCCAGGGCGATCACGGCGGCGACTCCGAGAAAGAGCAGCGCGTGGCGGGTACGCGAGGGGGCGTGGACGAACTGCGCCGCGACCACCGCGAGGTAGAGCGCGGCGGGCGCCACCCAGCTCGAGGAGGCAAACCCGGCGGCGAGCGCGACGCCGAAGGCGAGCCCGGCGGCGAGCGGGTGCTTCTGCGCGGCCGCGAGCGCGGCGAACGCGCCGCACAGCGCGGCGAGCGTGGTGAGCTCGGGCACGGCTTCGTGCGCATGCACGATCAGGCCCACCGAACCGAGCAGGAGCAGCATGGCGGCTGAGCCGCTCGCGGCCCGATCCTGCGTGATGGCCCAGTCGCGGCCCGCTCGGTAGATGAGCCAGAAGGCGAGGAGCATGAAAGCGCCGCTCGCCAGCCGCGCGCCGGAGTGGAACTCGATGACGGACTGCAACACGCTGCCGAACGCGAGCGCCACCCAATGGTAGAGCGGCGGGTCGTTGAGCCAGAGCCAGCCGCTCACGCGCGGCACCACCAGCTCGCCGCTCTTCGCCATGTCGTAGACGATGCCGATGCCTATAGCGTCGTGCGACTTCCACAGCTCGTGGCCGGCAAGGCCGGGCAGGACGTACGCCAGCGCAATCAGCGCGAGCGCCGTGGGCGGCAGCGGCAGCCGCAGTGGAGGAAAGGCCCGGACGGGGATCATCGTCCCCCGAGGGCCTACTTCTTGTCCGCGGGTTTCTTGGTGTAGCGGCGCTTGAACTTCTCGACCCGGCCCGCGGTATCGACGATCTTCTGCTTGCCGGTGTAGAACGAGTGCGACTCGGACGACACCTCGAGCTTCACCACAGGGTACTCCCTGCCGTCTTCCCACTTCATGGTCTCGCGGCCCTTGGTGTCGATGGCCGAGCGGGTCAGAAAGGCGTGGTTCGCACTGGTGTCGAGAAAGATCACCGGCCGGTATTCGGGGTGGATGCCTGATTTCATAGGGCGCGAATTATAAGGGAAAAGCCTCGCTTTTCGGGGTTTTAGAGGCGTCCCTCGCGCTTGAGCTCGAGGTAGCGGTTCACCAGCGCGATCGGCAGGCGCTCGGGCTCGACGTCGAGGGTCATGACCCCGGTGGCGCTGATGCGCCGGAATACCCGCTCGCGCAGCGCCAGGTAGTCGGCCGCGGCGGCGTGGGTCACTGCGCGATCGAAGCTGTCGACGCGCACGGAGAGCGCCCGGCCGAGGATCGCCTCGCGCAACGAGGCGAGCACCACCAGGTGGCGCGTGGTTAGCAGCCGCAGCGCGGGCAGCAGCGTTTCATCGTCCTCGTCGCGCAGGTTGGTGAGCAGGATGACGAGCGCGCGGCGGCGCATGTGCCGCATCACCTCGCGGGCGGCGAGGTGGTAGTCGGGCACGGCGAGCGTCGGCTCGAGGTCGTAGGCGCGGTTCAGCATCGCGTGCACCGCGGCCGCGGACTTGCGCGGCTCGAGATAGCGCTGTACTCCGCCCATCGTCAGCATGCCGACGGCATCGCCCTGTCGCAGCGCGACGTGGCCGAGAAGGAGCGCCGCGTTCAACGTGTGGTCGAAGTGCGAGAGCTCAGCGTCTTTCGACGCCATGCGCCTGCCGCAGTCGATGACGAGCAGCACGCGCTGGTCCCGGTCCTCCTCGTACTCGCGCGCGATCAGGCGCGCTGTGCGCGCGGTCGCCTTCCAGTCGATTGCGCGCTCGGGATCGCCTAGCCGGTACTCGCGCAGCTGCTGGAACTCGGTGCCTTCGCCGCGGCGGCGCACCTGGAGCACGCCGATCTGCGAGAGCCGGTTATCGGTGGCGAGCAGGGTGTACCTCGCGAGCGCCCGGAAGTTCGGATAGACGCGCACCGGCGTCTCCTCGCCGGCGCGCCGCTTCACCTGCCAGAGCGCGAGAGGCGAGGCGAGGCGCGCCTCGGCGCGGCCGAAGCGCGCCTCGCCGCGCGCGATCGGCCGCACCTGGTAGCGCAGCTCCGTCCAGCCGCCCGCCTCGAGCGCCACCGCGCGCGGCAGCCCTTCGGCCTCGAGCGAGGCGGGGTGGTGATCGTGGATCTCGAGCCGGATGCGGCGCTTCGCCTTGTTCAGGATCCTCAGGACCGCCTCGGTGCGCACGCCGAGCGCCAGGGCGTGCGGCACGCGCCGCGCGAGCTCGGGCGAAGGCAGGCGCAGCGCCAGCGCCGCATCGACGAGCACCGCACACGCGACGATCGCCGCGGCGGCGAACCACAGCGCCTGCGCGCCGTAGATCGACGCGGCGAGCGCCGCAGCGAGCAGCGCCGAGGCAAGCCACAGCAGGCGCGTGGAGGGCAAAATCACTTTCGGGGTGCTTCGATCTTCTCCAGCAGCCCCTTGAGGATCGCGTCGGTATCGCGGCCTTCGAGTTCGAGCTCCGGCGAAGGCGCTATGCGATGGCGCAACGCAGGCAGCGCCATGCGTTTCACGTCGTCGGGCGTGACGTAGTCGCGTCCTTCGAGCAGCGCCGCGGCGCGCGCCGCGCGCATGAGCGAGATCCCGCCGCGCGGGCCGGCGCCGGCGACCACCCCGGGCCAGCTGCGCGTGGCGCGCGCAAGGCGCACCGCGTAGTCGAGCACGGCGTCGTCTATCCGCACGGAGGCCGCGACCGCCTGGAGCGAGATCACCGTGGAGGGCTTGACGATCGGCATGACCCGCTCGACGTCAAGCTTGTCGCCGACCTTGCCCTCGATGACGTGGCGCACGAGCGCCGTCTCGTCGGCGGGCGACGGGTAGTCGATGCGCACCTTCAGGAGGAAGCGGTCGAGCTGCGCCTCCGGCAGGGCGTAGGTCCCTTCGTGCTCGATCGGGTTCTGGGTCGCGAGCACCATGAACGGCGGCTCGAGCGGGTGCGCCTGGCCCTCGATCGTGACCTGCGCCTCCTGCATCACCTCGAGCAGCGCCGCCTGGGTCTTCGCCGGCGCGCGGTTGACCTCGTCGGCGAGCAGCAGGTTGACGAACACCGGGCCGCGCCGCGCGACGAACGCCTGGGTTTTGGGATCGTACAGGGTATGGCCCGTGACGTCGGCGGGCATGAGATCGGGCGTGAACTGGATGCGGCCGAACGTCCCCGAGATGCTGCGCGCCAGCGCGCGCACCAATAGCGTCTTGCCCAGGCCCGGCACGCCTTCCACCAGGACATGACCGCCGGCGAGCAGCGCACACAGCACCGCGTCGATCACCTCGCGCTGCCCCACGATCGCCTTTGCGACTTCCGCGCGCAAGGCCGCTGCGATCTTTGCTGCCTGGGCGAAGTTTTCTTCTTTCATCTGGCTCCTCTTTCCAATGCGGCGTGGATGCGCTGCGCGGTATGCATGACGCGGATGAACTCGGCGCCGGGAAGGTTAGCGCCCGCGCCGGAAGGGTTCGCGCCGGCGCTCAGGAAGCGCTGCGCATCCTCCGCCGGGATTTGCGCGAGCGCCGCGACGCGGGCGGTGCGCTCGGCCTGGCTCGCCTGGGCGAAGTCGGGCTGGGCGCGCGCAATGCGCCGCAGCGCGGCGTCACGCGCCGCCGCCACCAGGCGTCCCTTCATTCCCTGCGCCCAGTAGAAGCGGCCGCTCGCCCGCAGGTGGTCGAGCAGGCGCCGGCGCGCCGGCGAGGGGTCCGGCCGCACCGGGCCGAAGCGCGGCGCGATGCGCCAGAGCCACAGCGCGACGAGCGCGGTCACGGCGAGCAGCACCGGTGTCGCGTGCCGGGTGAGAAATCCCCACAGCGACAAGCGCTCCGGGCGCAGATAGACCTGCAGCTCTGCCGCGGGCGTCAGGCTGACGAGGTGCCAGAGGAACGCGGCGTTGTCGTCCGTGCCGATCAGCGGGTTGCGGGCGAAGTGCAGGCCGACGAGCGCGCTCACCGCGCCGTCGCCGTAGTCGAAGCTCACGAACCTTCCCTGCTCGTCCGCGTCGGTCGCCTGGAGCGTCATCGCCCCGAAGAGCGAGACCGAGAGCTTCCGGCCGTCCGCCAGCTCGACCGGCGAGGGCTTCGACGGCGCCGCGCCGCGCAGACGCTCCACCCCGACGAGATCGAGCAGCGGATCGGCGACGCCGATCAGCTCGGCCTCGACGATCAGATGGCCCCCGGCCTCGACCCACGCGACGATCTCGCGCAGGCGGCGCGGGTCGAGCGCCTGCCGGCGGTTCGGCAGCAGCAGCACGCTGTTCGGCTTGAGGGCGTCGAGCTCGGGCAGCGAGCGCAGCTCGCGCGTGGCGAGGCCCATGCGAGCGGCGAAGCGCTCCGCGGCGAGGTACAGGTTGCGGCGCGCCTCCGCCGAAGGTCCCACCCACTCGCGCGAGGGCACGCGCTCGTGAGTCGACAGGAACCACACCACGCCCGCGGCGAGAAGCGCGAGCAGCGCGAACGGCAGCAGCCAGGTCCTCACGCGAAGGCTTCCCTGTATTTCTTCGTTAGTTGTTCAACTTCATCGTTGGACGGAAGGCGTCTTGCGTACGCGCAGCGGAGCCAGGCGTCGACCAGCGCCGCGAAGTAGGGCATCCCGGCAAGGCGCACCGCTTCGCCCTCGGTATGGCTCGCGAGCAGCCGCACGCCGCGCTTGTGGACAAGCTCGGACAGCGCGCCGCGGTAGAGGAGGCTCAAGGCGTCGCGAAGCTTCCCGGCGGCCGCGAGCCGCGCGGCGGCTTCGGGCACCTCCGCCGGGAGGGTGTCGGGCGCGAGCTCCATGCCGAAGAGCGCCGGAGGCGGCTGGTAGGCCTCGTTGCCGGCTTCGGCCGCGCGCGGAAGCCGGCGCGAGAGCCACCAGAGCGCGTACGCGATCGCCGCGATCGCCGCGACCCAAAGCGCCGCCTCGGCCGCTTTGGCGAGCGCGAAGCCGATGGCGTGCCAGAACGTGAGGTCGGGCGTCTTGGGATCGCGCGGCTGGGCCGGGTCGATTCGTTCCCACCGCGTGGTCTCGCGGTAATGGCCGAACTCGGGAGCCTTCAGCACTTCGGCGATCTCCTCCTTCGGGTTCTTCTGTTGCGCCAGCGCAGGGTCCGAAAAGCACGGGCAGAAGAAGACCAAGCCTACGAAAAGAACCGAAAGCAACGCTGCCGCATGGCGCTCGGCGATGCGGCGCAGCGCCACCTCGACGTCCCAGCCTTCGAGGAGCGTGCGCCGGTTGAGATACAGGCCGAAGCCCGCGGCCACGTAGAACGGCTCGAGAAAAACGATCACCGCGGCGTAGATCAGAGCGTCGGCCACCGAAGCCATCTTCATGAGATCGAGCAAGCCCGACAGTACCGCCTCGTCGCCGGGCGTGCGCTCCAGGCCAACCGGCAGCAAGAGCCCCGCCATGGCGCCCGCCGACCAGAGGAGCGCGCCTTCGAAGTGGATCCAGACCACCGTGAGCCAAACCGCCTGGCCGCGTGCCCGCCGCCCGAGCAGGCGGCGTCGCTCGCGCGCCTCGCGGCCGCGGCTTCCCTCGAGCTGGCGCACCGGGAGGTTGAACGAGCGGGCCATGTCGAAGCGATCGAGCGTCAAGGCGCCGATCAGCCCCCGCGTCCATTCCCTCCACGCTGCGAAAACCGAGCGTGGCGAGACGATTTCGCCGAATACGGCGCGCGAGAGGACGTGCAGCACGACGCGGTCGTAGAGCGGCTCGAGCCACCAGAAGACGAGCATCGCCGCCCACACCGCGTCGAATGCCCAGCCCAGGGCGACGAGGACGAGCGCGAGCGGCGCGACGACGAGCGCATGCGCCGTGTACACCGGCCGCCACCAGCGCTGCAGCATCGCGAGGCCGAGGTCGGTCGCCTCCCACGGCGAGCGCCTGCGCAGCTCGACGGCCAGAGCCGTCAGGCGAACCTTGCTGTCAGCCGGCTGCACGTGCGCGCCCGGCGAAGGTGAAGTACGACGCGAGCAGGACCCACCCGGCGACCCCGGCGGTGATCTTCGCGCCGAAGGCAACCGCGGTGAGCGGCGACCAGAACGCCTCGATGAAGGCGGCGATGAAGAAAAGCAGCGCCGCGCCGTACATCATCCGCACCGCGGGCCTGGCTGCCGCCACCAGCGCGGCTTTGCGCGACAGATCGCCCGGGGCGATGACGGCGAGCCCCAGGCGCAGGCCCGCCGCGCCGGAGAGCACGATCGCGATGAGCTCGAACGACGAATGGCCCGCGACGAACGACCAGAAAGTGCGGGCGTAGCCGATCTCGGTGAGGTAGCCCGCGACCGCACCGATCACCACTGCGTTGGAGGCGAGAAACCAGATCGAGCCGACGCCGAAGGCGATCCCTCCGGCGAAGGTCTGGAAGCCGATGCGCACGTTGTTCCAGATGTAGAAGCCGAACATGACGAGGTTGGTGTCGGCCTCGCGCATGCCCAGGCGCTTCGAAGCCGGGTCGTACATCTCGTGGAAGCTCGCGATCTGCTCGGGGGTGAGCAGGTAGTGCACGAATTCCGGGAACGCCTGCAGCACGGCGATCAGCGCAAGCAGCGGGCCGAAGAAGAGCGCCGCCGCCGCGGCCACGAGGCGCCGCTCCTGGCGCACCAGCGCAGGGAATCCGCCGAGCATGAACTCGACCACGCGCTGTCCCTGGCGACCGCGGTTGCGGTAGAGGGCGTGATGGCCGCGCAGCGCGAGCTCGTTCAGCCGGTCGACCAGCGCAGGGCTGTAGCGGCGGTCGGCCGCGAGCGCGAGGCTCTGGCAGAGGCGCCGGTAGCGCGCGGGCATTTCCTCCGGAGGAAACGGCGGCGGCACGGGCTGGTCGAGAAACCTCTCGAACTCGCCCCACTCGTGCGCATGCGCGGCCTCGAAGGGGGCTTGCTTCATGTGCGGCCCGCGATGTGGTTCGCGATTGCGATCAGGCGGCGCGCGGCCGGCTCGCCGTGCAGGCCGCCGACGAGCGGCGCCGGGAGCTCGGCGAGCTCCTCGACGCGCTCCTGCGTGAGGGTAGTCGAGCGCTCGGCGAGCTCGAGCACCGCGCGCTGCTCTTCCAGGCTGAGCGCCACCGGCGGCGCGATCGGCGCCGCCGCCGGGATGTTCTTGTTCGCCTCGGCTTTGTCGGACTGGTACACGACCACGGTTCCGGCGGCGAGATCGCCCAGGCGCTTGAAGTCGCGGTTGGCGAGCATCGACACCAGCCCGACGCCGTACAGGAACGGCAGGAAATCGACCGCGCGCAGCAGGTTGCGCGTGAGCGCCGCCGGCCAGCGCACCGGGGTGCCGTCTTCGTTCAGCACCGCGAGGCGCATGACGCGCTTGCCCGGGGTCTGGCCGCGCCAGGCGGTCTCGAGCCACGCCGGCAGCAGCCATTCGACGAAGAACGCGGTGAGCAGCACGATGCCCCAGCCGGCGCGACCGACTTGCAGCGCGACGCTCATCACCGCAAACACGATCCCGGCGCGGATGGCGAGGTCGACCGCCCAGGCCATCGCGCGCGGCACCGGCCCGGCGAGGCGCAGGGTGAGCTCTATGCCTTCGGGGGTCGCCACCTTGCGCGTGGTGTCGAGCATCCCCCGATTTTTACTGCTTTTTTATTTTCGTGCTTTCAGCCCCGGCGCATCGAATCGAAGAACTCGGAATTCGCCTTCGTGGCCCGCAGCTTGTCGATCAGGAACTCGGCCGCCTCGAGCTCGTCCATGGGGAACAGGAGCTTGCGCAGCACCCAGACCTTCTGCAGGATCGGTTGCTCGATCAGCAGCTCTTCGCGGCGGGTGCCTGAGCGGTTGACGTTGATCGCCGGGTAAATGCGCTTCTCGTGCATGCGGCGGTCAAGGTGCACCTCGAGGTTGCCGGTGCCCTTGAACTCCTCGTAGATCACGTCGTCCATGCGGCTGCCGGTGTCGATGAGGGCGGTGGCGATGATGGTAAGCGAGCCGCCTTCCTCGATGTTGCGCGCCGCGCCGAAGAAGCGCTTGGGCTTCTGCAGCGCATTGGCGTCCACGCCGCCGGTCAGGACCTTCCCCGACGCGGGAACCACCGTGTTGTACGCACGGGCCAACCTGGTTATGGAATCCAGAAGGATGACGACGTCCTTCTTGTGCTCGACCAGGCGCTTCGCCTTCTCGATCACCATCTCGGCGACCTGCACGTGGCGCGAGGCGGGCTCGTCGAAGGTGGAGGCGACCACTTCGCCGCGCACGGTGCGCGACATCTCTGTCACTTCCTCGGGCCGCTCGTCGATCAGCAGCACGATCAGCGTGATCTCCGGGTGGTTGGCGACCAGGGCGTGCGCGATGTGCTGCAGCATCACGGTCTTGCCGGCCTTGGGCGGGCTGACGATCAGTCCTCTCTGGCCCTTGCCTATAGGCGCGACGATGTCCAGCACGCGCCCGGTGAGGTTTTCTTCCGCCTTGATCTCGCGCTCGAGCTTGAACGCCTTGTCCGGATGCAGCGGCGTCAGGTTCTCGAACAGAATCTTGTTCTTGGCCGCCTCCGGGGCCTCGGCGTTGACCTTGTCGACCTTGACGAGCGCGAAGTAGCGCTCGCCGTCCTTCGGGGTGCGGATCTCGCCCTCGATCGAGTCGCCGGTGTGCAGGTTGAAGCGCCGGATCTGCGAGGGCGACACGTAGATGTCATCGGTGCTCGCGAGATAGGAAGTCTCGGGCGAGCGCAGGAAGCCGAAGCCGTCGGGCAGCACCTCCAGCGTGCCGTCGCCGAAGATCGAGACCCCTTTCTTCGCCTGGCTCTTGAGCAGCGCGAAGATGAGGTCCTGCTTCCTCATGCGGCTCGCGTTCTCGATGCCGTTGGACACCGCCATCTCGACCAGCTGCGAGACGTGGTGCGCCTTGAGCTCCGAGAGGTGCGTCGGGATCGCGACCGGGGTGCCCGCGGGCTGCGCCGGGGTGCCCGCGGCCTGCGCCGGCGCGGGTTCCGTGGCCTGGGGTGTACGGACTGCGTCGGGTTGTGCCGCTTGTGACCTGCTCATATTGGGAGATACATAGAACTTCCGCGCCGGAGCGGCGCTTGACGACCTTGTCGGATTCACCCCCCCTCCGGGATGGAGGGGGCCCTTACCTAGGCAAGCCTAAAAGCTTCAGATGTTGCTGTCAAGGAAAGCGGTCAGCTGCGACTTCGACAACGCGCCCACGCGCGTGGCCTCGACATTGCCGTTCTTGAAGAGCATCAGCGTGGGAATGCCACGGATGCCGAATTTCGCCGGCACCTGCTGGTTCTCGTCGACGTTGATCTTGGCGATCTTCAGGCGGCCTTCGTATTCCTTGGCGATCTCGTCGAGGATCGGCGCGATCGATTTGCACGGCCCGCACCACTCGGCCCAGTAGTCGACCAGGACCGCGGTGTCGGATTTCAGGACTTCGGGTTCGAACGTGTCGTCCGTCACATGCTGGATTGAGGCTATTCCGGTGCTGCTCATGGTTCCTCGTGGGTGTTACGACGTTGGCTCCTATTATGGGGGCGCGGCAGGCGCTTCCCAAGGGATATACTAAATAGCTGATTCGAAAAGTCTTCTTATAACCTGTATGACTTACGTAGTAACCGAGTCGTGTATCAAGTGCAAGTACACCGACTGCGTCGATGTGTGCCCGGTCGATTGCTTCCGCGAGGGCCCGAACATGCTGGTGATCGATCCCGCGGAATGCATCGATTGCACGCTGTGCGTGCCCGAGTGCCCAGTCGAGGCGATCTACGCGGAGGACGACGTGCCCGACGCGCAGCAGGCGTTCATCGCGCTCAACGCCGACCTCGCGAAAATCTGGAAGCCGCTCATCGAAAGAAAGCCGGCGCCGCCGGACGCGGATGAGTGGGCTACGGTGCAACAAAAAAAACAATTGCTGGAAAAATAGATCTAGATCGGACAGGGAAACAAAAAAAAGCGGCGCAGCAATTTTTTTGTCGAGTAAAGGAGAAGCAGTGCAGCAATTTTCGCAGCGCAAAATTTTTTGTCGTGCATAAGACCACAGCGGTTTTGAAATGTAACCCGCAAGGACTTAGTCATACATTTGAAAGCGTAATGGCGTAGGCTTCCAAGTTGTTCGTTCGGAGGACAAGATGGAAACAGGAAGGCTCGCCTTTACCGCCGTATATCTGAAATCCAACAGTGGCTACATCGGATTCATCGAGGAACTGCCTGGCGTGAACTCGCATGGGCGCACGATCGACGAGGCGCGCGACACGCTGCAGAAGCTCGCGGCCGTGGTGTTCGACGAAGAGCGCCGCGGCGCCGAGGAGCTGATCGAAGGC
>DASYPG010000111.1:0-3067 GCA_036006885.1 Burkholderiales bacterium
TCGGCGTTGTTGGCGTTGATCGCCTCGCATGCGCTGCACAGCTTGAGATTCAAGGACGACGAGCACGACGAGCACGACTCGTCGCCGACGTTGTTGTCATGCCCACACGCGAGACATTTAAGCGTAGCCATAGCTCTAATCTGGGCCGCCAAAACCGGGGCCCGTTTTCGAGCCATTCTTGATCCCCCGCTGGGGGGCCGGCAATGGCTAATTGGAGCTAGACGGCGGCGGCAGCCGGGCTCTCGAGATTCTGACCGATATTGACAACAGCTAAGGGTCGCTCTGCGGGCACGCCATTCGCGTCGCCACGCCGGGTTTCCGCTGCCGAATCAGCCGCGAACCCAGCGGGTTAGTGCTAAGAGACTATGGTTGCCCGCGGCCGTATGCCCTCGCTACAGTCGCCGCTGTTTCATAGGTCCAAGCTCGCCGCCCGCAGAAGCGGGCCCGTTAAACGAACAACATCGCGGGGAGCCAGTGAGCAGCAGCACTTCGGTGGCCGTATCCACCACGCATCAGGCTGCCGATTTCGGCGCGCAGCGCATCGTCACGCTGCGCATCTTCGACGGCAACATCCACCGTCTGGGCCTGCTTGCGTTCTGCGAGGCGGCGGCCGTCATCGTCGGCCTGTACGCCGCCATCTTCATCCGCTTCGCCGGTTCCTCGGCCACGCTCGCCGCGTTCGAGGCCTCGCGCGGGCCGTTCTGGCCGCGCGCCCTTGTGATCGCCGCAGTATTCATCATCTCGCTGTTCGCGCTCGGGCTGTACCAGCTGCGCCAGCGTACGCGGTTCACCGCAGTGTTCGTGCGCCTCGTCATCGCGATGGCGGTCGCCCAAGTCGCGCTCGGCCTGGTCTTCTATGCGGCGCCGGGGCTGGACGTGGGCCGCGGCGTGATGGGACTCACGGGCGCTTTCACGCTGGCCGGCCTCGCCATCACCCGCTTCGCCTTCGTGCGCATGGTGGACGAGGAATTCTTCAAGCGGCGCGTGCTGGTGTGGGGTGCGGGAGCGCGCGCGCGCGCGATCGGCAAGCGGCTGCGGCGGCGTACCGACCAGCGCGGCTTTCGCATCGTCGGCTACGTGCGGGCGCCGGGAGACGGCGGCGACGTTCCCAGGGGGCCGATGTTCCGCGCCAACACCGGCCTGGTGCGGCTCGCGCTGCGCAACCGCATCGAAGAAATCGTCGTCGCCATGGACGAGCGGCGCAACGGCTTTCCCACCGCGGAGCTCCTGGAGTGCCGCCTGCGCGGCATCCGGGTGACCGATATCCTGACCTTCCTCGAGCGCGAAAGCGGCCGCGTCAGCGTCGAGCTGATGCACCCGAGCTGGCTCATCTTCTCGAGCGGCTTCCGCTGCGATTTCCTGCGCCTGGCGACCAAGCGGGGCTTCGACGTGCTCGTTAGCCTCGCCATCCTCGTCGTGGCCGCGCCGGTGGCGCTCGCCGCCGCGGCGGCGATCTGGCTGGAGGACCGCGGGCCGATCCTGTATCGCCAGCTGCGCACCGGGCAGAACGGCCGGACGTTCCGCATGATCAAGTTCCGCAGCATGGGCGTGAACGCGGAAAGCGATGGCCGCGCGGTGTGGGCGAAGCTCGACGACCCGCGCGTGACGCGGGTTGGGGCGTGGATCCGGCGGCTGCGGATCGACGAGCTGCCGCAGGCGGTCAACGTGCTGCTGGGCCACATGAGCTTCGTCGGGCCGCGGCCGGAGCGCCCGGAATTCGTCGCCCAGCTCGCCCACAAGGTGCCCTTCTACGAGGAGCGCCACTTCGTCAAGCCGGGGGTCACCGGCTGGGCCCAGGTCCGGTACAGCTACGGCGCCTCGGAGAAGGATGCGCAGGAGAAGCTCGAGTACGACCTCTATTACGTCAAGCACCACAGCCTGGTGCTCGACTTGATCGTGCTTCTCCAGACGGTCGAGATTGTTCTCTTCCGGATCGGCTCGCGCTGAGCTCGACATGAGCGACCCCGCCATCTTCGGCTATGGCTTCGCCGCGGCTGCGTTCCTCGCCTTCGCGGTCCACCTCGGCCTGGGCTGGCGCGGCGGCACGAAAGCGTCGATTCTTCTCGCCGTGGTCGTCGCCAGCGCGGCCTCGGCGGCAGCCTCGCTCGGCTTTTCCCTCACGGGGCTCGCCGTCCTGTGGAGCGTGCAAGCCGTGCTCGACGCGCTGAGCACGGGCGGCTGGCTCCTCTTTCTTTGCGTGGTGCTCCAGGGCACGCGCGCCGGCCTCAAGGCGGCCGCGCTGCCCGTCGCGCTGCCGGCCGCGGCCTGGTTCTTTTACCCCGAGGGCTTTCAGGCCTCCTCGCGGCTCGCGTTCGGCGTGCTGCTCGCGGTGCCGGTGGCGGGCCTCGCCCTGACCGAGCAGGTGTTCCGGCGCGCGCTGCCGCCGGCGCGCTGGGCGATCAAGCCCCTGTGCCTCGGCTTGGGCGCAGGCTTCATGTTCGACGTCTACCTCTTCGCCGATGCGCTGCTCTTCGGCCGGATCGACGCCGGCGTCTGGGCGGCGCGAGGTTTCGTCCACGCGCTGGTGATTCCGTTCATCGCCATCGCGACGGTGCGGAACAAGGAATGGACCATCGACATCGCGCTGTCGCGCGGCGTCGTGTTTCATTCCACCGCGTTTCTGGGCTGCGGCCTCTATCTGCTCGCGGTCGCCGGGGCCGGCTACTACGTGCGCTACTTCGGCGGCAGCTGGGGCAAGACGCTCCAGGTGGGCTTCATCTTCGCCGCGCTGGTGGTCCTCGCGGGGCTGTTCTCGTCCGGCACGCTGCGCGCCAGGCTGCGGGTGTTCATCAACAAGAACTTCTTCTCGTACCGCTACGACTATCGTCACGAATGGCTGCGCTTCACCAGCCTGCTGTCGAGCCGCGATCCGGGCGTGAGCTCGGCCCAGCGCTCGATCCAGGCGCTCGCCAACCTGGTCGAGAGCCCGGGCGGCGCGATCTGGCTCCAGTCGGAGGGCAACGGCTATACGCAGGCGGCGCGCTGGAACATGCCCGCGCTGGAAGCGCGTGAACCGGGGCACAGCGCGTTCGCCGCCTTTCTGGCGAAGACCGGCTGGGTCGTCGAC
>DASYPG010000112.1:0-15590 GCA_036006885.1 Burkholderiales bacterium
GTGTCGTTCCGCAAGACCGACCGCTTCACCGGCATGGACCTGCGCAACCCGGACATCGATTTCGTGTCGCTCGCCGCCTCGCTCGGCCTCGCCGCGCGCCGGGTCACCGATCCGCAGGACATCGCGCCAGCATTGCGCGAGGCGTTTGCGAGCGGCGCGCCTAGCGTGGTCGACGTGCGCGTCGCCGACGGCTTCGGAGCCTGAGAGAAAATCGGGCTCTGACCCCGATTTTCACTGCGGCTGGATGCCGGCTTCCTTGGCGAGCTTGCTGAAGATCGCCGTCCACTCTTCGTAGCGCCTTCGCAGGTCCTCTGGGCTGCTCGCCTCGGGCGTGGAGCCTGCCTTGGCGAAGCGCTCGCGGAGGTCCTCGTTGCCGAGGCTGCGCGCGATCGCACGGCTCAGGATCTGGACCACCTCGGGATCCATGCCGGCCGGGCCCATGATGCTGCGCCAGGCGGGCATCTGGTAGGCGGGCAGCCCCGCCTCGGCCATCGTCGGCACGTCGGGGAGCATCTCGGAGCGCACGCGCGTGGTCACGGCGAGGACGCGGAGCTTGCCTTTGTTGGTCACCGCGCCGACCATCGGCGAAAAGAAGTAATCCACCCGCCCGGTGACGACGTCGACTAGCGCTTCGGCGGGCGTCTTGTAAGGCACCTCGACGGCCTCGATCTTCGCCACGCGGTTGAACAGCACCGCGCTCCAGTACGGGATCTGCCCGGCGCCGAGCGTGCCGTAGGTCATCTTGCCGGGACGGGAACGGGCGAGTGCGATGAACTCTGCGACGCTGCGGGCGGGCAGCGAGCCATTGACGACCAGGGCGAAGGGCGAAGTCTCCACCATCGAGATGGGCGTGAAGTCCCGCGCGAGCTCGTAGCCCATGTTCGCGTTCACGTAGCGCGCGCCCGCCATCGAGCCGCCCGCGAGGAGCAGCGTGTAGCCGTCGGGCGGGGATTTGGCGACGAAGCTCTGGCCGATCATGCCGCCCGCGCCGGGACGGTTCTCCACGATGAACTGCTGGCCGAGGAGGCCCGAGAGCCCGTTGGCGACCTGGCGCGCGACGAAGTCGTCGCCGCCGCCCGGGCCCGCTGCGACGATGATCCGCACCGGCTTGGCGGGATACGGATCGGCCGCGGTGGCGCCCATTGCCCAAAGCGCCGTGAGCGCGGCGGCAATCCATCCGAGCGAGACGAAAGCCGATCGAGCCTTGCGCATGACCCTTTTAGTTCGGATTCTTGGGCTTGCCAGATTCGTCGACCCGGATGGTGGCGCTCGGGCCGATGCCCATGATCTGCACGATCACCTCCTCGTCCTTGGCGCCGTCCCAGTGGATCTGGTTCGGGTGGTGCACGACGAAGCTGCCCGCCGGCACGGGCGTGGTCTTGCTCTTGTCCTGCACCGGGCCCGAACCTACCCACCAGGTGCCCTTGAGCACGGTGATGTAGCGCGTCTCCGGATGATAGTGGGGCGGGCTGAAGGTGCCGGGCGAAAAGCGGTTGCGCACCACGTAGATCTGCCCCGGGACCTTCGGGTCGCCCGAGATCACCGCATTCGCCGCGCCCGGGACGATGGGGCTCGGGTTGAACTTCACGTCTTCCGAGCGCCAGATGTTCATCACCTCTTTCGGCGGATCCGCGAGCACCGCGAAGGAAACACCTGTCGCGAGAAACCAGGCTGCGAAAACGATTTTCGATGCCTTCATGTCTCCCTCGAAGAATTGTTACGGCTCGCGGGAATCGATCAGGATGAAGGCGACCCGGCACGGCTCCTTGCCGCGGTTCACCCAGGCATGGTTGGTCGCCTGCTGCACCACCACGTCGCCCGCCTTGAGGTGCACCACGCTGTCGTCGAGCAGCATGTCGATCTCGCCCGACATGATGATCGCGTAGTCGAGGCTGCGCGTGCGGTGCATCATCGGGTGGCTCGGCGCCCGCCCCTTTGCCGGCGCGTCGTCGCCGACGATGCGCATCATGTAGTTCATGTCGGTGGGATGCCCGGACGCCGACTCCGGCGCGAAGTCGACCACGCGGAACACCGTGCCGGACTTCGGCGGCACGAGGCCGATCTTGGTCTTGCCGCGGTCGTCGGTCCACGAGAAGTCGGGCAGGCTCTTGTCGGTGACCCAGACGTTCGCGGCGGCGTTGGGCGGCCGCGGCGCCGTGAGCCGCGTGCGCTCGTCGATCATCACCACCGCTTTGCCCGACTCGTCGAGCTTGGTGACCACGCGCCGCACCTCGGGCGCCTGCTTCTGCTGCCCGAGAACATAGCCGCCGACAAGCGCCGCGCTGAAAAGAAAAATGGTGAGAGTCACCATTTTTCTGGAAACGGTGACAGTCACCATTTTCAAGACCTCAATTGGCGAGCGGGTTCGGCCGGATCTGCAGGTGGTAGACCTTGGGGCTGTTCGCCGTGCCGCCCTCGTTGTGGAACACGGTGCGCGTGCCCGACATCGTCCACAGGCCCTTGCCCTTCCAGCCCGCCTTCGGGTCGTCGATGCGCCCGTCGGCGAGCTTGCTGAAGAAGCCCATCGGATACGGCACGTGCAGGTCGACGACCTTGCCCTCGACTATGGCCATGAGCGACTCGCTGCCGTTGGTGGTGAAGATCGGCACGTTGTTGCCGAGTCCGAGCGTGTTGTACCGGTCCACCCAAACGTAATAGGCGTGGTTCGCGCTGCCCGACGGATCCATGCCCTTGAACTGGGGCCCGGGCATACGGATGAGCGCCCAGCCCTCGGGGCAGAGCTTTCCGGATACAGCCTCCGGCCCGTTCTGCGGCCGCTTGCACTTGCGCCGGTCGAAGCTCGCCATGTGGCCGCTGGCGAGCGGCGTCCACACCACGCCTTCCGTGGTCATGTCGATTCCGCGCGGGCTCCAGGCGCCGTCGGGCGGAACGAAGAGCTCGGCGATCGAAGTCTCCGAGGGGTTCGCGCCCGGAATGAGGTGCACGATATAGCCGGGCTGCTCCAGGCGCGCGAAGCCCTGGCCCATAGTCTGGCCCCACACCGAGTCGTCCACCGTGCTCGGCATGATTCCGTAGAAGGCCGCGAGGACGCGCTTGTCCTTGGCGGGATCGACCGGGTCGTTCGGCCCGACGAACTCGTCGCGCTTGCCGTTGCCGTTGGTGTCGACGACGATGGGCGTCCAGCCTTGCGACTTGGCCGAGTCGCCGGTTTCGAAGAAGGTCTTCGTCTTGATCCAGCCCACCACGCCGTTGCTAGAGCCCGGTCCGCCCTGCGAGAGCCACAGCGTCTTGTCCTTGTCCTTCGCGAAATAGAGGTGGTGCGCGAAGAAGCACGTATCGACGTGGTACCACTTCTGCTGCTTCTGGTCCCAGATGGAAACCTGCCGGCCGTTCTGCTCGAGCGGCATCACCTTGGCCGACGGGTGGTCGGATCCCTTCTTACAGAAGGCCGGATTGTCGGGACCGCGGAAGCGCGCGCTGAAGTACACCCGACCCTGCTCGTCCATCATCGCGTTGTGCAGGCTCGAGGAGCCATCCCACAGCGGGTCCTTGCCCCAGTAGGCGGAGGGCTGCATCGGCAGGCTCGTGGAGGACGGCGTGCCTGGCTGCACAGGATGCTTGATCGTGAACGCGCGATTCTTCACCGGATCGACCACCGGGACGAGATCGGTGCTTTCTTCCGGCGCACCGAAGATCGGGCCGTTCGCGTTGACGTGCGGGTCGTGCTGGTAGCTCGAGATGCCGTCGTGCAGGTAAAACTTCGGTGTCGAGAAGTCCCACATCGTGACCACGACGTTGCGCTCCACGCCTTCCGGCCGGCGCGGCTTGTCGAACGGCAACTCGCCGGCGGCGATGCGGTCGGTCCAGTCGGCGAAGTTCTTGAGCGCGGCGTCGACGCCGATGTAGCCGAGCGTGAGCGCCATGTTCTGCATCGCCTGGCCGGACTGCGTGCGCCTTGCCCAGACCGCGACCGAATTGGCGTCACCTTCCTTGAACGTCTTCGGCACGGTGCGAACGCCGTGCGAGCCAAGCGCGTGGCATGACTGGCAGGAGTTCTTGATCGCGTCGACCCAGGCTTCCTGCGTCTTCATGACCGGCGCAATGCCGTTGCCCTTCTCGCCGGTGCCGGGGAACTGGTCCTTCGCCGGAATGTTGAGCATCGAGTACCAGTACATGCCCGGGTAGTACTCGGCGGCCTCCTTCTCGCTCTTGGCCGGAACGGCTTTCAGATTGAGCGCTTTGCCCGGCGCGGCTTTCACCTTGGGCGAGTCGACGAGGCCGTAGCCTCGGACCCACACGGTGTAGCTCGCCTTGGGCAGCCCTGGAATGAGGTAGCGGCCCTGGTCGTCGGTGACGACGACCTTGGCGTACTTGGTGGGCAGATCGGTGGTCTCGGCGATCACCCAGACACCGGCCTCGGGGCCTTTCGGGCCGCTCACGACGCCGCCGATGTCCGCCGCGCCGACCTTCTGCGCGAGGGCTGCTCCGGAGAAAACAAACAGGAATGCAAAGGCGATTGCTGCGCGCATGACGAGGGCTCCTCCACGAAGACCCGCAGAATCTACTCCGGTCCCCAGCGATCCGCCAGCCATGCAGCGAGCTTTCTTGCTACGATGCGCGCGCCATGCGGCTGAGCGAGGAAGAGCGCGACATCCTCGCCGGAAAGCTCGGCCCGGTGCCCAGGCTCGCGCTCGAGCACCAGGTCAAGGTCGGCGAGTTCTTCGGCGCGGAGGACTTCGTCGCCGTCACCCAGGCCCACGTCATGGCCGACAGCGAGAGCCTGGGCGAAGCCGGCGTGCGCTGGCTGGAAGGCCTCGCCGCGGCGAAGGAAGGCCGCCGCCGCGTGCGCATCCCGACGATCACCGACCCTCGCGGCACCGACTTCGCGAAAGCCGCGTTCCTCGGCCAGACCCGGGCGATGCTTTCGCTCGAGGAGCGCGCCATCGCGGCCCTGGTCAAGCTCGGCTTGATGATGACCGACACCTGCATCAACTACCAGACGGTGCAGCCGGCCACGCTGGGCGAGCACGTCGCCTTCGGCGACACCGGGGTGGTGATCTACTCCAACTCGGTGTGCGGGGCGCGCTCCAACTTCGAAGGCGGGCCCTCGGCGCTCGCCGCGGGGCTGACCGGGCGCACGCCGCGCTACGGCTTTCACCTCGAAGCCCAGCGCCGGGCGACGCTCGCGGTGCGCGTCGACTTCACGCCGCGCAGCCTCAACGAATGGGGCGCCCTCGGCGGCGTGATCGGACGCCTCGCCGGCAACTACTGGGCGGTGCCGCTCGTCGAAGGCCTCGAGGCGTCGCCGGGCTCCGACGCGCTCAAGCACTTCGGCGCCGCGATGGCGAGCTTCGGCTCGAGCGCGCTGTTCCACATGCCGGGCGTGACCCCGGAGGCGCGGCGCCGCGGCGACGTGGCGCCCGACCCGCTGCCGCAGGTGGGCGTCACGCGCGCGGACATCGAGTCGCTCGAGAAGTCCTATCGCAAGGAAGAAGGGGTCGACGTGGTGGTGTTCTCGGCGCCGCAGCTCTCGCTCGTCGAGCTCGCCGGGCTCGCCGCGCAGTGCGACGGCCGGCGCTTCGCGATTCCGCTCCTCGCCGTCACCAGCCCCCAGGTGAAGCCCGACGCCGACCGCATGGGCTACACCACGAAGATCGAGGCCGCGGGCGGCACGGTGCTCTCGGGAATGTGCTTCTATCAGTCGTACGCGCGCGAGATCGCGCAAGCGAAGGGCTGGAAGCGCCTCGCCACCAATAGCGCGAAGCTGGTGAACGTGCTGGGCGGCTACGGCTACGTGCCGATGCTCGCCTCGATGGAACAGTGTGTCGACGCCGCGTGCAGTGGGAGGTTGGAGTGACTGAGCTCTTCGCGCGGCACGCGATCGGCTCGCCGGTAAGCGGCGCAGCCCTGGTCGCGCGCGACGGCTTCTCGGCGCGCTACGACCTCGACCGCGCGCGCGGCACCTTCTCTCGCCCGGCGCACCAGCTCGCCGGCCAGTCCTACGTCGGCAGGGTCCTCGTGCTCGACACCGCCAAGGGCGGCGTCGCGAGCGCGTGGATGCTGCACGATATGGCCGCACGCGGCGTGGCGCCGCTCGCGCTCGTCTTCAACAGCGTGAACCCGATCCTCGCGCAGGGCGCGGCCTTCGGCGGCATCCCCCTGCTCGCCGGCTTCGACGGCGACATCACCGCGCTCGTGCCGAACGGCTCGCGCCTAGCCCTTGATCCGTCAAGGCGCCTTCTGATGATTGTCGAAACATGAGCCTCAAGCGCTTCAAAGGCGACGCCGGCACCACGCTCGTCGTGGAGCACGTGTCGGAGATCCTCAAGGACAACCCGCTCGGCGATCCGCACGTGCGCAAGCTCGGCGTCTGGTTGCCTCCCGGCTACGACGATACCGGCCGCGGCTTCCCGGTCCTGTACGACCTCGTCGGCTTCACCGGCTCGGGACTCTCGCACCTCGGCTGGAAGCCGTTTGGCGACAACGTCCCCGAGCGCGCCGCGCGTCTCATGCACGATGGGAAGATGGGCCCGGCGATCATCGTGCTTCCCGACTGCTTCACCGCGCTCGGCGGCAACCAGTACGTCAACTCCTCGGCCATCGGCAACTACGCCGACTACCTCACGCGCGAGCTCATTCCCTTCGTCGACCGCGAGTTCCGCACCCTCGCTTCGCGCGAGCACCGCGGCTGCTTCGGCAAGTCTTCGGGCGGCTACGGCGCGATCCTCCACGGCATGAAATACGCGAAATACTGGGGCGCGGTCGCGGATCATTCCGGCGACGCGTACTTCGACTTCGTCTACTGGCACGACTGGCCGAACACGCTGAACGAGCTCGCCAAGCACCGCGCGCCCAAGCGCAGGCCCGGACGATATGACCCGCTTCGCGAATCCAACCGAAAAAGATTAAGGCAAGGCGTCGACGACGGACGGATCCGGCGTTTCCTGAATGCAGTCTGGAAGAAAGAGAAGCTCTCTACCGCGGAAACGCACGGCATCATGAATCTTTGCATGGCGGCGACCTACGACCCCGATCCGCGCGCGCCGAACGGCTTTCGCGTGCCGTTCAACCTCGAGTCGGGCGAGGCGATCGAGGAGCGCTGGCGTGAGTGGCGCAGGCACGATCCGATTCATCTGGTCGCCCGATACCGGAGCAATTTGAAAACCCTGCGCGGGATCTACATCGATTGCGGCTGGCGCGACCAGTACCACATCCACTTCGGCAGCCGCATCCTGTCCAAGGAACTCGCGGCGAACGGCATCGCGCACCGGTACGAGGAATTCGACGACAACCATTCCGACATCGACTACCGGATGGACGTCAGCCTGCCGTTCCTTTACCGAGCGCTGAAGGCTTAGAATCTTCCCGGGAGGAGGAATCATGCGCTCGCGCCTCGTTGCTTCTGTTCTTTCAGTCTCGTTCATCTCCATTTCTTTTTCGTTTGCAGCGGACCCCCTGCCGAGGGCGAAGCCCGAATCGGTCGGCATGTCCTCGGAGCGCCTCGGGCGCATCGGCGAGGCGCTGCGCGCCGACGTCGAGAAAGGCCGCCTGCCGGGCGCGGTGGTCGCGGTCGCACGAAAAGGGAAGCTGGTCTACTACCAGGCGTTCGGCTATCTGGACAAGGACGCGGGCACGAAGATGGATACCGACGCGATCTTCAGCATCGCGTCGATGACCAAGCCCATGGTCGCCGTCGGCGCGCTCACGCTCCTCGAGCGCGGGCAGCTCCAGATCGACGAGCCCGTCGCCACGCACCTGCCGCAGTTCTCGAAGATGCAGGTCGCGGTGCTGAAGTCGAGCGACGGCGGCGCGGGCTTCGACACGGTGGCGGCGCAGCGGTCGGTCACGATCCAGGACCTGATGCGGCACACCTCGGGCATCATCTACGGCGGCCGCGGCGCGACGCCGGTGCACAAGCTCTATCCCGCCTCGTCGAGCTCGGCCGGAAGCGGGATGACCGGCAAGGAGTTTCTCGACAAGCTGGGCTCGGTGCCGCTCCTGCATCAGCCGGGCTCGACCTGGGACTACGGCTTCGGGCTCGACGTGCTGGGCCTCGTGATCGAGAAAATCTCGGGGCAGCCGCTCGGCCAGTATCTCGAGGCGCAGATCTTCAAGCCCCTCGGCATGAAGGACACCGCCTTCGCGGTGCCGCCGCAAAAGGCGAAGCGCTACGCCAAGGCCTTTCCCAATGACCCGGACACGGGCAAGCCGCAGTTCGTGCTCGACCTTACGAAGCCGCTGAAGTTCGAATGCGGCGGCGGCTGCGCCGCGTCGACGGCCGGCGACTACATCCGCTTCGCCCAGATGCTGCTCGACGGCGGCAAGCTCAATGGGAAGCGCATCCTCTCGCGCAAGACCGTCGAGTACATGCTGTCGAACCAGCTCCCGCCGAACACCGTGAATCTCATCGCCAACGCCGATCCGACCAGCGCCGACATGGGCTTCGGCCTGGGCGTCGCGGTGCGCACCACGCCGGGCATCGTGCGCAAGGTCGGCTCGGTCGGGGAGTTCTCCTGGAACGGCGCCTACGGCACGAGCTGGTGGGGCGATCCGAAGGAGAGCCTCGCGGTGGTGTTCATGGCGCAGACGCCCGGACCCATCCGCTGGCACTACCGCTACGTTTTGAACGCGCTCGTCGAGCAGGCGATCGTCGACTAAGCCGAGCAGGCGATCTCGACTAGGCGCGCCGCCAGCCCGCGTCCTCGCGCAGGAACGCGTCGGCCGCGGCGCGCATGAAGTTGTCGCCGCGAAGCGAGTAGTGGTCGACCTCGATGCGCCGCGGCTCGATCCGCAGCAGGTTGAACGCGTTCGGCTCTGCGCGCGTGCGGTGCGAGGTCGCCGTGCCCGCCTCCACGATCAGCACCGACATGCGCCCGATGCGGCGATGGCCGGTGCGCGTGGCGTGGTGGTGTCCCGAGACGAACACGTCGACGCCGCAGCCCGCGAGCTTTTCCAGCGCCATGGAAGGATGGTGGGAAACCACGATGCGGGTGCGAGCGCCTTCCAGCCGGCCGAGCGCCTCGCACACCCGCGCGAGCTGCGCCTCGCTTACGCGCCCGCCCTTGAACACCAACGAGCGCGCGGTGTTGATTCCCAGCACCGCGATCTCGTCGTCGACGAAGCCCGGCTCGAGGTCCTGCCCGATGATGCGCCGGTAGGCGGCGAGCGGAGCGAGGAAGCGCGCGAACAGATTGTAAAGCGGCACGTCATGGTTGCCCGGCACCACCACCTGCGGCTTGGGCAGGCTGTCGAGGAACGCGCGCGCCGCGCGGAACTGGTGCGCGCGGGCGCGCTGGGTGAGGTCCCCCGAGATCACCACCAGGTCGGGCGCGAGCGCCTTCAGGCGCCGGCGCAGGGCCTCGAGCACGCCTCGGTCGACGCGGTCGAAATGCAGGTCCGAGAGATGCGCAAGCGTCCTCACGGAACGATGACCTCCAGCGCGCGCGGGCGGATGCGGAACTCGAGCGGCGTGTCCATCGCGTGCAGCTCGCCGTCGGTGGCGACGAGCAGGCGCCGATGGCGGCTCTCCACCCGCAGCGAGCGCACTGCCGACTCGGTGAAGTCGTCGGCCTGGCGCAGCCCTCCGAAGAGCGCCCGCAACGCGAGCCCGAGCAGGCCCGCCGCGCTCGAGCGTCGCGTGGTGTAGACGTTCAGCAGTCCGGCGTCGAGCCGCTCGCGCTTGCCGATGTCGAAGCCTTCGAGCACGTAGTCGTTGTTGCCGACGAATACGAAGGGCGCGCGGCACTCCTGCACCCGGTGCTCGAGCTCGAGCCTAAGGTCGAGCAGGCGCGAACGGTCGAGCACCTCGAGCGCGGCCCACAGCATCGCCATGCGCTTGCCGCGGCGAAGATGGCGCTGCTGGCGCTTGCGCTTGCGCACCAGGTCGGCGTACAGGCCGAGGCTCGCGTTGTTGATGAAGCCGCGCCCGTTCACCTCGCCGACGTCCACGCTGACGCGCCGGCCCACCGCGATGACGCGCGCCGCCTCTGCCGGATCGAGCGGAATGCCGAGGTCCTTCGCGAAGTGGTTGAGCGTCCCGGCGGGAACGACGCCGAGCGCCGTGCGGCTGCCGCGCACCGCGTCGGCCACCGCGCTCACCGTTCCGTCGCCGCCCGCAGCCACGATTACCGGCGGGTGCTCCCTCAGCGCGCGCCGCGCGAGCTTGCGGATATCCTCGCCCCGCGCGAAGGTATTCATTCGTGTTTCAAGTCCGGCGTCGCGGAACGCAGCGCTCAGCGCCTCGGCGCCGGCCGAGCGCCCGCCACCGGCGTTCCCGTTGAGGATGACCGGAAGCTCCTGCAAGGCGATGGGCGTGGGCGCGAGGGCGTGCAAGCAGCTGCCAAGCCGCAAGACGCATGCCCGCGAGCGAGGAAGTTCTTCTTATCGGCCCTCGCGGCGCGGCCCCGAGCGCATGAACAGCGCGCTCAAGAACACGACGCGAACGGCGAGTTCGAGAAACGAGAGAGTGAAAAACCAGCGGATGCGAATCACGGTTGCCATTACGCCATCGAGGCTCGCAACCCGCATGCCGCGGCCGCTGATCCGAACGGGGCAAGTGATCGCCCCGTCGTGACGGATTTACGCCTATTCCTGCCGGTCGACGCGGCGGAATTTCTGGACCCGCTGCCCGGTCTGGACCTCGGCGGTATAGAGGTTGCCCTGGCGGTCGACCGCGATGTTGTGGAGCGCGGTGAACTCGCCCGCCTGGCGCCCCGGCCGGCCGAAGCTGCCGAGCACCTGCTTCGAGACGCGCTCGACGACGCGCACCTCGCCGTTCATGCCGTCGATTATGTAGATGAAACGCTGCTCGCGGTCGGGCGAGAACACGAGGTCGTAGACCGAGCCGGTGCCGCGCGTCTCTTTCTCGAACGCGTGCTCGGAGACAAAGCTGCCGTCCTTGCGGAAGATCTGCAGCCGGTCGTTGGTACGGTCGCAGACGTACACCAGGTTGTCGACCCGCGAAATGCGGATGCAGTGCACCGGGTTGCCGAACTGCGCCGAGGGCGGCCGCGCCGGATCGTACGGCGGTAGCTTTTCGTCGACAGGCTTCTTGCCGTAGGCGCCCCAGTGCCGCTTGTAGGCCCCGGTCTCGGAGTCGAACACCACCACCCGGCGGTTGGCGTAGCCGTCGGCGGCGAACACCTCGCGCGCCGCGGTGTCGACCGCGACGTCGGCCGGCGAGCCCAGGCGCTCGGTCGAATTGCTGTCGTTGCCGCTCGCCTGCTTGCCGATCTGCAGCACGAACTTGCCGTCCATCGTGAACTTGAGGAGCTGGCCGTCGGTCTTGCCGTTCCCGGCCAGCCAGACGAAGTCGTTGGCGTCGACATGGATCCCGTGCTCGCTCTCGGGCCACTGGTAGCCCGCGCCGGGGCCGCCCCAGGAAAAGAGGAAGTTTCCCGACGGATCGAACACCAGCACAGGCGGCGCGGCGATGCAGCACTTCGCTTCCGGCGGCGTGCGCTCGGCGGCGCGCTCGCGCGGCGTGAGCGAGCCTGGACGGTGCACCACCCAGATCCGGCCGTAGCGGTCGGTGGCGATGCCCGAGACCTGGCCGAGGATCCAGCGGTTCGGCAGCGGCTTGGGCCACGAGGCGTCGACCTGGAATTGGGGCACGCCCGGCCGGTCCTGCGCCATCGCGTGCCGACACGCCAACGCTGCGACCCCTGCGACGAGCAGGGCCAAGGTCGTTCGGGTCAGCATGATGAAAATTAGAATTGGATTGGTCCTTGTTTTCGTGCCTTGAGAATACCTCGACCGCCGTCGCCGCGCGCCGTCTACGGCGAAACCTGACGCGGAGCTTTCTTCAATTTCCTCGGGCGAAGGCATTGTTCTTGCGTTCCCCTCGGCCGCAGTCCATCTCCATCCCAACCCTAGAGGAACTGAAGATGAACCTGAAACTCATCAGCGCAGCAGTTACCGCCGCCATGGTCGCTTTTGCAACCGCGGCTTGGGCGCAGGGCGCAGGCGGCGCGTCGAGCGGCAGCGCGGGCGGCGCCAGCGCGGGCACCTCGTCCTCCGGCGACAGCTCTCCCGGATCAAGCTCCGGCGCTTCCGGCTCGAGCTCGGGCGCAACGACGTCGCCGAGCAGCGGCAGCATGAGCTCCGGAACGACGTCGCCGAGCAGCGGCGGCACGAGCAGCCCGAGCAGCGGCGGCACGAGCAGCACGCCGAGCGACAGCTCGTCCTCCAGCAGCAGCGCTTCGCCGAGCTCCTCGAGCAGCAGCGATTCGCCGAGCTCGTCGCCCAGCCCTTCGTCCAGCACCGGCAGCGCCACCTCGGGCGACAGCAGCTCGTCGTCCACCAGCTCGAAGTGCGCCGGCCTCAGCGGCCAGGAGCGCTACGACTGCCTGAGCAACCCGAAGTAGTTCACGCTCTCAAGAGAACCGGGCTCTGACCCCGAATCAAGGGGTCAGGCGCCCGCAGCGAGGCGCGAAAGGCGCTTCAGGTCGGCGGGCTTGGTGATGTGCTCGTCGAAGCCGGCCTCGCGCGTGCGCGCGATGTCGCCCTGCTGTCCCATGCCGGTCAGCGCGACCAGGCGCGCCTTGCGCCCCCACGGCGTAAGGCGCAGTCGCCGCGCGACCTCGGCGCCGTCCATCCGCGGCATGTTGAGGTCGATGAACGCGACGTCGGGATGCAGGATTTCCGCGATGCGCAGCGCGGCCTCGCCGTCGAGCGCGCTCTCGACGCGATGGCCGGTGAGCCTCAGGTACTGGGCGAGGGTCTGCGCGGCGTCGACGTTGTCGTCGACCACCAGGACGCGCCGGCGCTCCGGCGGCGCAGCGGCGACCTCCTTCGCCTGTTCGATCGCTGGCGCGTTCACCAGCGGCAGCCGCACCATGAACTCGGCGCCCTTGCCGCGCCCGGGGCTCTTCGCCTCGATTTCGCCGCCGTGGCGCCGCACGATCGCGCGCGCGAGCGTCAGGCCCAGGCCGAGCCCACCCGAGGCCGCCACGTGCCGGTCGTCGATCTGCACGAACATGTCGAACACCTCGTGCAGGTGCTCGCGGGCGATGCCGATGCCGTTGTCGGCCACGCGCAGAACGACGCGGCCTTCCTCGGCGCGCGCCGAGAGCTCGATGCGGCCTTTCGCCGGAGTGAACTTGGCCGCGTTGTTGAGGAGGTTCGCCACCACCTGGGCGAGGCGCACGGCGTCGCCTTCGACATAGAGCGGCGCTTCCGGGACGCTCACCGAGAGCGCGTGGCCCTTGGCGTCGATGTTGGGCTTCGCGGTCTCGACTCCCGTGCGCACCACGGCGTCCACCGACACCGGCGCGGTGCGCATCTCCATCTTGCCGCGGTCGATGCGGCTCACGTCGAGGAGGTCGTCGATGAGCCGCGTGAGCTGCACGATCTGGCGCTCCATCATGTCGTGCGTTTCGGCGGTGGCGGCGCCGTCGGGCTGCATCTTGAGAAGCGTGAGACCGTTCCGCAGGGGCGCGAGCGGGTTGCGCAGCTCGTGCGACAGCACCGCCAGGAACTGGCTCTTGTTCGCGTCGGCGCGCTGGAGCTGCGCGGCGCGCTCCTTGAGCTCGATCTCCGAGGCGCGGTAGCGGTCGCGCGCGCGGCGCATCGCTTCGCCCAGCACGATGATGAGCGAGCACGACAGCGCGAACACGCCGAGGGCGAGCGCGTCGGCCGGGCCGGAGATCGCGATCTCGCCGAGCGGCGCGATGTAGCGCACGTTCACGATGGCGTAGCCGACGATCATCGCCGTCACCGCGGGCCCGAGGCCGCCGAACCACACCGCGATCGCGACCGCGCCGTAGAGCGTGGCGTACGGGATGTCGTTGCCGAGCCAGGGATCGAGCACCCAGCGCATGTGCAACGCCGTCAGCGTCACCGCCACCGCGCCGCCGTAGGCGGCGACGCCCGCAATGCGCGCCATCGCGCGCTTTTCGGCCAGGGCGTCGCCGAGGAGGAAGGCGAGCAGCATGCACGCCGAGAGGGCGAGGTTCACCCGCGCGCCGTGCCAGCCGATGGTGAAGCGCGCACCGCCGAGGTTCGAGAGCGTGAGGTCGGCGATCGAGGCGAGCAGCACCAGCCCCACCCACAGGTAGAGCAGGTCGCCGAACGCGCGCCTGCCCCAGAGGAGCGCGAAGGCCGCGGCATTCAGGCCCACCGCGATCCACTGGATCGTCCGGGCAAGCTCGGTAAAGCGGTCTCCCGACAGGCCGGCGAGCCGGAGCTGCGGGGCGAGCGCGACCACGGCGGCGGCGAAGGCGAGCGTCAGCACGACCGCCACCAGCAGGCGCCTGCCGTGCCGGGCGTCCTGCGACGGGTCCTTCGCCGCGAACAGGAGCGCCGCGAGAAACAGCGCCGCGGCGCCGAGGCGCCACGCGAGATAGAGCCAACTCACCGTCTGGCCGGTCCCGATGAGCGGCTGCTCGAAAAGCGCGCCGGGAAACGTCGCCACGTGCGCGCCAGCCAGGAGGGCGCCGTAGAGGTAAGCGCAGCAAAGAAGGAGGTGCGCGATGCGGCCGCTCTCGCGATAGAGCGCGCCGAGCATGAGCGCGGTGCACAGATCCGCGATCACGACGGCGAGCGCGTACACCACGACGATGTGCGGGTCCGACGTGCCCACCTCGGTCGCCCAGGGGACGACGGCGGCCGTGAGCGCGACGTACAGCGCCGAAAGGAGCGCGAAGGTGCGCATCTGCGCCGGGGTCGGCTCGCGGGGCGGGAGCGCGGCGTCCGTGCTCATCCCCCGATCATAGCGCCGGGAAAGCCGAGTTGATCCGTGGCATGACTTCGTGCGCCATCAGCTCCATCGAGCGCCGCGCGAGGCCGGGGTCGACCCAGTCCATGCCGGCGTAGACGATCTCGCCGAAGGGGCCGGCCGCCTCGCGCAGCCGCAGGAGCTCGTCGGCCACCTTGTCGGGCGTGCCCCAGATGACGAGCTCGTCGAGCAGGCGCTCGAGCGTCACCGCGCCGTCGTCCTCGCTCTCGTGGCGCTTGAAGATCACGTGCCGCTTCGCGCGCATCATGTTGGCGCGCAGCTTCTCCCAGTAGAAGCGGTAGGGGCTCCCCGGGTCGTCGCGGCCGTAGCGCCGCGCGGTGCGCGCGTCGTCGGCGACGAAGATGGTGCGGGCGACGCGCCATTCTGCTGATTTGGGTGTTGCTCCAGCCTTTTTCTTCCCCTCGGCGTAATTGGCCCAGTGGCTCGGCAGCCAGTGCGGCAGCAGGAAGTTCGCCGACAGCGGATGGAAGTCGCGCTCGCCCATCGCGATCACGCCCTTCGAGTGCGGCGCCACCACGGTGCCGACGATCTCGGGACGCGGCTTCTGGTAGGGCTTGTACATGGCGCCGCGGCCGACCTCGGACACCTGCGTGCGCGCGGTCGACACCTTGAAGCGGTTGCCGGGCAGGTCGATGTCGTAGGGCGCGTCGCGTTGCCAGATCTCGAGAATGACCTCCATCGCCTCGGCGAACAGCTTGTTGCGGTCCTCTTCAAGAATGCCGAGCGCCTCGGCGTCCGAGGAAAGCGCGCCCGGGCTGACGCCGAAGATGAAGCGCCCCTTCGCGAGGTGGTCGAACATCGCCGCGTGCGCGGCGATCAGCACCGGGTGGCTGTGCGAGAGGTTCGAGGTCCCGGTGGCGAGCTTGATCGTCTTGGTCTCGGAAAGCAGGCT
>DASYPG010000113.1:0-6490 GCA_036006885.1 Burkholderiales bacterium
ATGAACACCGCGCCGCGCGATATGCCGGCGTCTTCTCTTGCGTACAGCGCGATTTTCCCGCGCCGTGACTCGACCGTGATGACGTCGCCGCCTCTGGCGTGAAGCTGCTGCAGATCCAGAGGATGAAGCGATGCGGTCGGCTCGGGCTCGATGGCGTCGAGCACCCCCGCGCGGCGGGTCATGGCGCCGGTGTGCCAGTGCTCGAGCTGACGCCCGGTGATCAGCACCATCGGGTACTCGGCATCCGGCCGCTCGGCCGCGGGGATCAGGTCGGCAGGTACGAACTTGGCGCGCCCGGTCGGCGTCGGGAAGTGGGTGATGAACACCACAGGCTCGCCCGGATCGCCCTCGTTCTCGCACGGGTAGGTCACCGTGGAATCGCGCTCCAGGCGCTCCCAGGTGATGCCGCGGATCGAGTCCATGCACGTGCGCATCTCGTTGAACACGTCCTTCGGGTGCTGGTACTGCCAGTCGAGGCCGAGACGCCGCGCGATGTCGATGATGATGTCCAGGTCGGGACGCGCCTGGCCCGGCGGATTGATCGCCTTGCGGCCGAGCTGCACCATGCGGTCGGTGTTGGTGACCGTGCCGTCCTTCTCAGGCCACGCGGTGGCGGGCAGAACCACGTCGGCGAGGTAGCAGGTCTCGGTAAGGAAGATGTCCTGCACCACCAGGTGCTCGAGCTTCGCCATCGCGGCGCGCGCGTGCTCGAGGTCCGGATCGGACATCGCTGGATTCTCGCCCATGATGTACATGCCGCGGATCTTGCCGTCGTAGGCGGCGTTCATCACCTCGACCACGGTGAGGCCAGGCTTGGTGTCGAGCTTGGTACCCCAGATCTTCTCGAAGCGCTGGTTGGCCTCGGTCGCGGCGACGCGCTGGTAGTCGGGGAACATCATCGGGATCAGGCCCGAGTCGGACGCGCCCTGCACGTTGTTCTGGCCGCGCAGCGGATGCAGGCCCGTACCTGGGCGGCCGACCTGCCCCGTCATCAGGCAGAGAGCGATCAGGCAGCGCGCGTTGTCGGTGCCGTGCACGTGCTGCGAGATGCCCATGCCCCACAGGATCATCGAGCCCTTCGAGGTGGCGAACTCGCGCGCCACCTCGCGGATCGTTGGCGCGGGTATGCCGCAGATATCCGCCATCTTCTCGGGCGAGAAGTTCTTGGCGTTTTCCTTCAGCGCCTCATAGCCTGAGGTTCGGTCTTTTACAAAAGATTCATTTACCAAACCCTCCTCAATGATCGTATAGATCATCGCATTGAGGAGCGCGACGTCGGTGTCGGGCTTGAACTGCAGGTAGCGCCAGGCGTGGCGCGCGAGGTCGCTTTTGCGCGGGTCGGCGTAGACCAGCTTCACGCCGTTCTTCGTCGCGTTCTTCATCCAGGTAGCCGCGACCGGGTGGTTCGAGGTCGGGTTGGCGCCGATGAGGAAGATGAGGCTGGCGTTCGCGACGTCGTTCACCTGGTTCGATACCGCGCCCGAGCCGATGCCCTCGAGCAGCGCCACCACCGACGAGGCGTGGCACAGCCGCGTGCAGTGGTCGACGTTGTTGGTGCCGAAGCCGGTGCGCACCAGCTTCTGGAACAGGTAGGCCTCTTCGTTCGACCCCTTGGCCGAGCCAAAGCCGGCGAGCGCGTACCGGTCCTCGTCCCTGATTTTCTTCAGGCCGGAAGAAGCCACTTCGAGCGCTTCTTCCCACGTTGCTTCGCGGAACACCTCAGACCAGTTCGCCGGATCGACGGTGAAGTTCGCGCCCTTCTTCACGCCGGGCTTTCTGATCAGCGGTTTGGTCAAGCGCTGCGGGTGGTGCGCATAGTCGAAGCCGTAGCGCCCCTTCACGCACAGCCGGCCGTGGTTCGCCGGGCCGTCCTTGCCGTTCACAAACTGGATGACGTTGCTCTTGACGTGGTAGGTGAGCAGGCAGCCGACGCCGCAGAAGGGGCACACCGAGTCGACCGTCTTGTCGATGGTCTCCATGCCCACGTCGCGCGCCGGCATGAGCGCGCCGGTCGGGCAGGCCTGTACGCACTCGCCGCAGGCGACGCACGTCGACTTGCCCATCGGGTCGTCCATGTCGAACACGATCTTCGAGTGCTCGCCACGGAAGGCGTAGCCGATCACGTCGTTCACCTGCTCCTCGCGGCAGGCGCGCAGGCAGCGCGTGCACTGGATGCACGCGTCGAGATTCACCGCGATCGCCGGATGCGAGATGTCCTGCCTGGGCTGATCTCTCGACTCGAACCTGGGTTTGCCTACGTTCAGCTTCTTCGCCCACAGGTCGACTTCATTGTTCTTCGTGTATTGCGTCTCCGGCATGTCCGAAAGCAGGAGCTCCAGCACCATCTTCTGCGACAGCACCGCGCGCGGATTGTCGGTGGTGACCTCCATCCCCTCTTTCGGGAAGCGGCAGCACGAAGGCGCGAGCGCGCGCTCGCCCTTGATCTCGACCACGCAGGCGCGGCAGTTGCCGTCTGGCCGCAGGCCGGGCTTGTAGCAGAGGTGAGGGATCTCGACGCCGTTCTTCTTCGCCGTCTCGATGATCGTCTCGTCCGGGCGGCCGATCACCGTCCTGCCGTTGAGCTTGAACTCGATCGGCATCATCGCCAGCTGTTGCGTCGTGACCCGTTCCATCGTCAGAGGGCCTCTCTACCCATCTATCTCTTGTGGGAAGTACTTCATCACGGTCAGGGCCGGGTTGGGCGCCGCCTGCCCGAGGCCGCAGATCGAAGCGTCCATCATGGCCTGAGACAGCTCTTTCAGCAAAGGCTGGTCCCACTTGCCTTTTTCCATGAGGGCGAGCGCTTTCGCGGTGCCCACGCGGCAGGGCGTGCATTGGCCGCAGGACTCGTCGTGGAAGAACTTCATCAGGTTGCGTGCAGCTCCAGATGCTTTATCTGCATTACTCAGTATTACTACTGCTGCGGAGCCGATGAAGCACCCATACGGCTGCAGCGTGTCGAAGTCGAGCGGAATGTCGCCTTTCGACGCCGGAAGAATCCCGCCCGAGGCGCCGCCCGGGAGGTACCCATAGAAGTCGTGCCCATCCAGCATCCCACCACAATATTCATCTATTAATTCAAGAACGTTGATACCCGCGGGCGCGAGGTGGACTCCCGGCTTCTTCACCCGCCCCGATACAGAGAAAGACCGCAATCCCTTGCGTCCGTTCCGGCCGTGGCCGCTGAACCACGCGGCGCCCTTCTCCACGATCTCGCGCACCCAGTACACCGACTCCATGTTGTGCTCCAGAGTGGGCCGGCCGAACAGGCCTACCTGCGCGACGTAGGGCGGGCGCAGCCGCGGCATGCCGCGCTTGCCTTCGATCGATTCGATCATCGCCGACTCTTCGCCGCAGATGTACGCGCCGGCGCCGCGTCTCAAATGTATCGGCGGCAGCGCACAGGGAGGACTGGACTTAAGTTTCTTTAGCTCGTCCTCCAGGATCTTCCTGCAGCCGGCGTATTCATCGCGCAGATAGATGTAGACCTCGGCGATGCCCACGGCCCACGCGGCAACAAGCATGCCTTCGAGAAAGCGATGCGGGTCGCGCTCGAGGTACCAGCGGTCCTTGAAAGTGCCGGGCTCGCCCTCGTCGATATTGACCGCCATCAGGCGCGGCTCGGGCTCGGCGGAGACGCTCTTCCATTTGCGGCCGACCGGGAAGCCGGCGCCGCCGAGGCCGCGCAGCCCCGAGTCCTCCATGATCTTGGTCAGGCCTTCGCGCGTGTGCTTGCCGGCGATGCAGTCGGCGATCAGCTTGTAGCCGCCGCCCTTCTTGTATGCGGCGAAGTCGATGTAGTCGGTTTCCGCGCAGGTGATCTGCTTCTTCTCGACGGCGGTTTTCACTGCGTCGATGGTGGCATGGCCGAGCGGGTTTTGGCCCACGACGGCCACGGGAGCCGCTTCGCACCGGCCGACGCACGGCGCGTGCAGCACGCGCACGTCCTTTCCGAGAATTCCAGGAAGCTTCTCCAGCAATTCCTCGGAACCGGCCAATTCGCAGGCGATCGAATCGCAAACCCTCACCGTCAGCGCAGGCGGCGGCGCTTCTCCCTCCTTCACCACTTCGAAATGGTGGTAGAAGGTCGCCACTTCGTAGACCTCGGTCTGCGAGAGGTTCATCTCCTGCGCCAGCGCCGCGAGGTGCGCCGCCGACAGATGGTGGTAGCGGTCGTTGATCCTGTGCAGATGCTCGATCAGCAGGTCGCGCCGCCGCGGCTCGTCTCCGAGCAGCGCACGGACTTCCTCCACCGCGCTTGCGTCGACCGGCCGTCCCTTCGGGTACGGCCGCACCTTTCCTTTGCCTTTCATCGCGGTAAGCATTATCGGCCCTCGGTAAAGGCTTGATTCTTGACTGCGGTCAAGCGTTAGACTGCGGGCATGAAACACAGGCTTTTGGGCCGCACCGGCGTCCAGGTCTCCGAGCTCTGCTACGGCTGCATGTCCTTCGGCGGCGATGCCGACGAGGCGATGTCGGCGCGCATGTACCGCGCCGCCCGCGATGCGGGCATCAACTTCTTCGATACCGCCGACCAGTACAACCAGGGCCGCTCGGAGGAGATGCTGGGCGAGCTCGCGCGCGGCCACCGCGAAGAGCTGGTGATCGCGACCAAGTCGTTCAATCCCACCGGCGAAGACGTCAACGCGCGCGGCAACTCGCGCCGCCACATCACGCGCGCGGTCGAAAAGAGCCTCAAGCGGCTGCAGACCGACCGCGTCGAGATCCTCTACCTGCATCAGCAGGATCCGCTCGCGCCGCTCGAGGAATCGATGCGTGCGCTTGAAGACCTGGTGCGCGCCGGCAAGGTGCTGTATCCGGCGCTCAGCAACCACTCCGCCTGGCAGACGCAGCTCGCGCTCGGCCTGCAGGAGCGCTTGGGCTGGGCGCGCCTGCAGGTGCTCCAGCCGATGTACAACCTGGTCAAGCGCCAGGCCGAGGTCGAGATCCTGCCGATGGCGCTCGCCAACGGCGTCGCCGTCGTGCCCTACAGCCCCGGCGCGGCCGGCCTCCTGTCCGGGAAATACCTCGAGAAGCAGAGCGGTCGCCTCGTCACGAACAAGATGTACGAGGCGCGCTACGGCGAAACGTGGATGCACGAGGTCGCGGCGAAATTCGTCGCCTTCTGCCGCAGCCGCGGACTGCACCCGGTCAGCACCGCCGTCGCTTGGGTCGCGACGCACCCTGCGGTCACCGCGCCCATCATCGGCGCGCGCAACCTCGAGCAGCTCCAGGCTTCGCTCGACTCGGTGAAGATCGAGATGAGCGCGGCGCTGCGCGCCGAGATCGCAGCGCTTTCGCGCACCCCGCCGCCCGCCACCGACCGGAGCGAAGAGCAGAAGAAGTGAAGAGGAGTTGCTTGCCTTCCAGGCCTTCTTGCCAACGAGCGCTACGACCTCGTGGCAATGGAGCTCAGCTCGATCTGGTTCGCCGGGACGGCGTCTTTGTACAACCGGGATTTCTACGAGCTGGTGCATGCGCGTTTGAAGCCCACCGGCGTGCTGCAGCAGTGGGTGCAGCTGCACCATATGCGCGCCGTGGACCTGTTATACGTCCTGGGGTCGGTGCGCAGCGTCTTTCGCTACGTCCGGCTCTACTACATCGGCGGCCAGGGGATCATCGTCGCGAGCAACGACCCCGCGGCGGCACCCACCACCGAGAACATCGGCAAACTGGATCGCACCCCGGGCCTGAAGCGCTTTCTTTCGCTCTACGGCAATAGCTCCAAGGTCCTGCTGGACACGCTCGTCCTGGACCCTCAGGGCGTAGACCGCTTTCTCGGGAGCGGCGGCGTGCCGCTCGGACTGTTGGTGTCCACCGACGACAACCTCTTCCTCGAATACGGAACTCCCAAAGGCAACGCCGGACGACGTCCTCGAACAAAACCTCAAGCTGCTATCGAATTTCTCGCAGCGGCAACGCGACCCTCTTGAGTAGCGCTTCTTCCCGGCATGGTGGCGCTCGCCAGGATTTCGCGCGCGCGCGTGGAATAGCCTAGAAGGGTTCCTTCCAGGGCCGCAGATCCACTTCGTGGGTCCACGCGCTGCGCGGCTGGTCGTGGATCTGCCAGTAGGTCTCGGCGATTGCATCCGGATGCAGCGCGCCGTCGGCCCCAAGCTTCTCCAGGCGGTCGCGGTAATCGCGCCGCATGCGCTCGCTGTCGATCGCGCCGTCGATCAGCACTGTGGCGACATGGATGCCTTTCGCGCCGAGCTCGCGCGCCATGCTCTGCGCCATGAATCGCAGGCCGCCCTTGGCGGCGGCGAACGCGGCGAACTGAGCGCGTCCGCGCGTGCTGCCCGAAGCGCCGGTGAAGATAACGCTGCCGCGAGCGCGCGGCAGCATGGTGCGGGCGGCCTCGCGGCCCACTAGAAAGCCGCTGAAGCAGCTCTGGCGCCAGACGTTCTCGAAGTCCGCCGCCGAGAGCTCTGCGAAAGGTCCCTGCACGCGCGTCGCCGCGACGAAGGCGACGGCCTCGATGGCGCCGACA
>DASYPG010000114.1:0-9758 GCA_036006885.1 Burkholderiales bacterium
TGGTCGTCGACCTCGGGCGGCTTCTCGCCGTATTGCACGTTGGTCAGCGTCTTCACCACCTCGAGCTTGACCGACTCGACCATCGCGCCGAAGAGCTCGAAGGCCTCGCGCTTGTACTCCTGCTTGGGGTTCTTCTGCGCGTAGCCTCGCAGGTGGATGCCTTGCCGCAGGTGGTCGAGCGCCGCGAGGTGCTCGCGCCAGTGGGCGTCCAGGATCTGCAGCATCACGTAGCGCTCGGCCTGGTGGACCCGGTCCTCCAGCCCCGGCGGGATCTTGGCGCGGTACGCTTCGTGCGCCTTGGCGGCGATGCGCTCGAGCACCGCGTCGTCGGACAGATCCTCCTCGGCTTCGAGCCAGCGCCGCACCGGCAGGTCGAGATTGAGCTCGGCGTTGAGCCCGCGCTCGAGACCGGCGATGTCCCATTGCTCCTCTACGCTCTCCGGGGGCACGTAGGTGCGAAAAAGGTCGCTCACCACGCCAGCGCGCAGGTCGGCGAGGCGCTGCGACACGTCCTCGCGCGCCTCGAGGAGCTCGTTGCGCAGGGCGTAGATTTCCTTCCTCTGGTCGTTGGCGACGTCGTCGTACTCGAGCAGCTGCTTGCGGATGTCGAAGTTGCGCGCCTCGACCTTTCTCTGCGCGCTCTCGATGGAGCGCGTGACCATGGTGTGCTCGATCGCCTCGCCCTCGGGCATCTTCAGCATCACCATGATGCGGTTAATGCGCTCGCCGGCGAAGATGCGCAGCAGCGGGTCCTCGAGCGACATGTAGAAGCGCGAGCTGCCCGGGTCGCCCTGCCGTCCGGAGCGGCCACGCAGCTGGTTGTCGACGCGCCGCGACTCGTGGCGCTCGGTGCCGATGATGTGCAGGCCGCCCGCCTTCACCACGTTGTCGTGCAGCTGCTGCCACTCGCTGCGCAGCGTCTCGACCCGGGCCTTCTTCTCCTCGGGCGCGAGCTTCTCGTCGGCTTCGACGAAATCGCACTGCTTTTCGACGCTGCCGCCGAGCACGATGTCGGTGCCGCGCCCGGCCATGTTGGTGGCGATGGTGATCATCTTCGGCCGCCCCGCCTGGGCGACGATCTGCGCTTCGCGCTCGTGCTGCTTGGCGTTCAGCACCTGGTGCGCAAGCTTCTCCTTCTGCAGCAATCCCGACAGCAGCTCCGAGTTCTCGATCGACGTGGTGCCGACGAGCACCGGCTGGCCGCGCACCTCGCAGTCCTTGATGTCGTTGATCACCGCGCGGTACCTCTCCTTCGCGGTGCGGTACACCTGGTCGAGCCGGTCCGCGCGGACCATCGGCTTGTGGGTGGGAATCACCACCACCTCCAGGCCGTAGATCTGCTGGAACTCGTAGGCCTCGGTATCGGCGGTTCCGGTCATGCCGGCGAGCTTGCCGTACATGCGGAAATAGTTCTGGAAAGTGATCGAGGCAAGCGTCTGGTTCTCGTTCTGGATGCCGACGGCTTCCTTTGCCTCGACCGCCTGGTGCAGGCCGTCGGACCAGCGCCGGCCGTGCATCAGGCGGCCGGTGAACTCGTCGACGATGATGACTTCGTCGTTCTGCACCACGTAGTGCTGGTCGCGGTGGAACAGATGATGCGCGCGCAGCGCCGCCGTGAGGTGATGGAACAGATTGATGTAGGCCGGCTCGTACAGGCTGGCGCCTTCCGGCAGCATGCCCAGGCGCGCCAGGATCTCCTCGGCGTGCTGGTGGCCCGCCTCCGACAGCACGATCTGGTGGTTCTTCTCGTCGACGTAGAAGTCCCCCGGCGGCTCGGGCTGGTCGGGCTTTTTCTCCTCCTTCTGCCGGGTGAGGAGCGGCGGCACCTGATTCATGCGCTGGTAGATCTCGGTGCGATCCTCGGCCTGGCCCGAGATGATGAGCGGGGTGCGCGCTTCGTCGATCAGGATCGAGTCCACCTCGTCGACGATGGCGTAGGCGAGGCCGCGCTGGAAGCGCTCCTCGACGTGCATCGCCATGTTGTCGCGCAGGTAGTCGAAGCCGAACTCGTTGTTGGTGCCGTAGGTGATGTCGGCCGCGTACGCGCGCCGCTTCACTTCGGGCTCCATGTGGGGCAGGTTCACGCCGACGGTGAGGCCGAGGAAGCGGTAGATCTTGCCCATCCATTCGGCGTCGCGGGTGGCGAGGTAGTCGTTCACCGTCACGATGTGGACGCTCTTGCCGGTGAGCGCGTTCAGGTAGGCCGGCAGCGTCGCGACCAGCGTCTTGCCTTCGCCGGTCTTCATCTCGGCGATCTTGCCGTAGTGGAGCACCATGCCGCCGATCAGCTGCACGTCGAAGTGACGCATGCGCAGCGTGCGCTTGGAGGCCTCGCGCACGACGGCGAATGCTTCGGGAAGAAGCTCGTCCAGGGTGGCGCCTTCAGCGCAGCGTTTCTTGAGCTCCTCGGTCTTGCCGCGCAGCTCCGGATCGGAAAGCCTCTCCATTTCGGGCTCGAGCGCGTTGATCTTCGTCACCACCACGGAGTACTGCTTCAGCAGACGCTCGTTGCGGCTGCCGAATATCCGTGCGGGAAGGATCTGGAGGAACTCGACTACGCTGCGAAGAAATGGAAGAAGTTTGGCGCTCATGTAGACGGACCGGAGGCGCGAGAAGCACCGCCCGAACCCGCAAAAACCGTTGATTTTATCCGGAAACCCGGACTGTCACTCGGTCAAACGCCGGACTACTGCTTGGCCCGCGCTTGCGTGGACGCTGAGTTCGACACCAGGAACTTGGTGGGGTTCTGCGCCGAGCCGCGATAGCGCACCTCGAAATGCAGGTGCGGACCGGTTGAGCGGCCGGTGGAGCCGACTTCGCCGATCTTGTGGCCGCGCTGCACGACGTCGCCTTCCTTCACGTACAGCCTCGACTGGTGAGCGTAGCGCGTGACGAGATCGTTGCCATGGTCGATGTCGACCATGTAGCCGTATTGCGGATGCAAGCCCGCGAACACGACCACGCCGGCGGCCGCTGCGGCGACCGGCGAGCCGGCGTCGGCGAGAAAGTCGATGCCTTCGTGCAGCGCCCACTGGCCGGTAAACGGATCGACGCGGCGCCCGAAGCCCGAGGCGTTGTACGGCGCCTTCACCGGCAACATCGTAGGCAGCATCCGTTTCTTCACCGCCTGCTCGAAGAGCTGCGCATCGAGCACGCCCAGCATGTCGGCGCGCGTCTCGACGCTGCGCGCGAGCCCCGACAGCTTGTCGCTGAATTCGGCGAGCGAGAGGTTCTGTGGCGGCATCAGCGTCGGCGCCGCGCCGCCCAGGCCCGGCGCCTCGGAAAAGCGGAATTCCTGCGGCCGGAAGCCGGCGAGCGACGACAGGCGCTCGCCCAGGGCGTCGAGGCGCGTGAGCTGCGCCTGCATCTCGCCCAGCTTGACCGCCATCGCGTTCAGGTTCTGCTGCACGAAGGTGCGATCACGTTCGGCTTCGGCGCCGCTCGCCGCGAGAATCAGCTGCTGCAGCCCGGGCACCCGGGTGTCGGCGTAGCGCAGGGTCAGCCAGTACAGACCCACGGTCGAAATGCAGACAGCCACCATCGCGGCAACGGCCGTTCCGACCAGGTGCCGTGACGACAGCGTGACCGACCTCGTTTTTGCCAGCCGGTCAGAGATCAGGATAATCTGCACCTATAGCCTCCCGCGTCTCTATCCCCATGCGTCTATCCAAACTCGACCGGATTCTTTCGGCCGAGGGCGATCTGCAACCGCTCGTCTCGAAGGCGCGCGAGCTCGGCGCGCTTTCGGGGCTGGTGCAGCGTTTCCTGTCTGCGGACCTGGCGAGCCTGGTCCGGGTGGTCAACTTGAGGGAGGGAGAGGTCGTGCTTTCTGCGGCTCATTCCGCGGCCGCGGCAAAGCTGCGGCTGCTGGCTCCTTCCCTATGTCGCTTCTTGTCCAACCAGCGCTGGCAGGTTAGTTCAGTCGTCCTGAGGGTGCAACCAAACGCATCACGAAACAGCGCGGCCGCAAGGCAAAAAACAGCGCAGTTATCCACACCTACGATCGATACCTTACGGCAGCTTTACGAGAGTATGAGCGCCTCGCCGGCGCGCGATGCGCTCGAGCAGCTGCTCGCGCGGCGCGGCGTTATCCGGCGTGAAAAAGTGCCTCCCCCGCGAACAGGACCAGCACCAGGGCGAGGCCGTAGGTCCCGTACTTGAAAATCTGCCAGGCGAGGCGAAGCCACTTGCGCTCGCCGGTAAAAGTCCAGGCGAGCACTGTGACCGCCAGCGCCGCGGCGAGCGCCAGGCCGACAAATCTGAGAACAGCGAGCACCTAGGCGTACTGGGCGGCGAGGCGAACCACACCCGCTGGCGCTTCCTCGGGACGCTCGAACACGACCTCCTCCAGCGCTCCAGACTCGGCCAGCGCAGCGCGCAGCAGCCTGTTGTTCAGAGCATGTCCGGACTTGTGGGCGCTGTACGAGGCAAGCAGGGGCTTGCCCAGCAGGTACAGGTCGCCGATTGCATCGAGCAGCTTGTGGCGGATGAATTCGTCGGCGAAGCGCAGCCCGTCGCTGTTGAGCACGCGGTACTCGTCGAGCACCACCGCATTTTCGAGTCCCCCGCCCAGGACGAGGCCGTCGTCGCGCAGCTGCTCTACTTCGTGCATGAAGCCGAAGGTGCGTGCGCGCGCGATCTCCTTCAGATAAGAGCTCTCGGCGAAGTCGACGGTCACCGCCTGCGTGGTGCGCTCGATCACGGGATGGCGGAACTCGATCGAGAACGACAGGCGATAGCCGTCGTAGGGCTCGAGGCGCGCCCACTTGTCGCCGTCGATCACCTCGACCCGGCGCTTGACGCGCAGGAATCGTTTCGCCGCCGGCTGCTCCTCGATTCCCGCCTGCTGCGCGAGTAGCACGTAGGGGGATGCGCTGCCGTCCATGATGGGCAGCTCGGCCGCGTCGAGCTCGACATACGCGTTGTCGACGCCGAGGCCGCCGAACGCCGACATGAGGTGCTCGACGGTGTGGACCTTCACCTCGCCCTGGACCAGCGTTGAAGCGAGGCGCGCTTCGCCGACGAGCTCGGCGCGCGCCGGGATGTCGACCGCCGGGTCGAGATCGACGCGACGAAAGACGATGCCGGTATCCGGCGGCGCGGGTCGCAGCGTGATGCGCACCTTGCGCCCGGTGTGCAAGCCCACGCCGGACGCACTGATAAATGATTTGAGGGTGCGTTGCCGGAGCATGTGGATCGCTGCTGGATCACTTCCGCTGGATCACGGGCCGCCAGTGCAATTCTAGCTCACAATGCCGCAGTGCGGCGAAACGCCCGGCAAGGTTGAGCGTTCCGCCGCCGACGCTGTCGCCCTAGTCAGCCTGCTTGCGCAGGAACGCGGGGATGTCGTATTTGTCGACGCCCGACTGCTGCAGCGCTTCGACGGTCGAGGCGCGGTTGCGCCGGATGACGGCTGGCGCGTCGAGCTGGTGATAATCCACCGGCCCCGGCAGGTTGTCGGTCCCGGTCTTCTGCGTCGCGACGTTGTTCAGCACGAGCTGCGGCTTGGGTTGCTTCGCGGCCGCCGCCAGCCCGAGTCCGGTCGCCACCACGGTCACCCGCAGGCCGTCGGCAAGCGCGTCGTCGTACACGCCGCCGTAGATGATGGTGGCGTCGTCCGCGGCGAAGGTGCGCACGATGTTCATCACCTCTTTCGTCTCGCGCAGCTTCAGGCTCGCCTTCGACGCGGTGATGTTCACAAGCACGCCGCGCGCCCCCGCGAGGTTGACGCCTTCCAGGAGAGGACAGGCGATTGCCTGCTCGGCGGCGATGCGCGCGCGGTCGATGCCGCTCGCCAGCGCCGAGCCCATCATCGCCATCCCCTGCTCGGACATGACCGTGCGCACGTCCTGGAAGTCGACGTTGACGAGGCCCGGATTGTTGATGATCTCGGCGATTCCGGCGACCGCGTTGTTGAGCACGTCGTCGGCGGCGCAGAACGCGTCCTCCTGCGTCACGTCTTCGCCCAGCACCTCCTCGAGCTTGTCGTTGAGGATGACGATGAGCGAGTCGACGTGGGGGCCGAGCTCCTCGATGCCGCGCTCGGCGATCTTCATGCGCTTGGAGCCTTCGAAGGAGAACGGCTTGGTCACCACCGCCACCGTGAGAATTCCCAGGCTTCTGGCAACTTCGGCGATCACCGGGGCCGCACCCGTGCCGGTACCTCCGCCCATGCCGGCGGTGATGAACACCATGTGCGCGCCAGCCACCGCCTCCTCGATGCGGTCGCGGTCGGCGAGCGCCACTGCGCGCGCCTCCTCGGGCTTCGCGCCGGCGCCCAGGCCGCTCAAGCCGAGCTGGATCTGGTTCGCCGCCTTGTTGCGCGAGAGCACCTGCGCGTCGGTGTTGACCGCGATGAACTCCACGCCCTGCACGCCCTGGTCGATCATGTGGTTCACGGCGTTGCCGCCGGCACCGCCCACCCCGATCACCTTGATGATGGGGCCGCTTACCTCGCTCTCTACGATCTCGAACATTGTTGTTGTCTCCTTGCCGTTTAGAAATTGCGTTGAAACCACTCCCTCATCCGCCCGAGCACGGCCTTGAACGACCCGCTCTGGCGCGAAAGCTGTCCGTGCTGCACCTGCGACGCCCCTTCGAACAAAAGCCCGACCGCGGTGGCGTAGCGCGGCGAGCGCACCACGTCGGCGAGGCCGCCCTGGTAGCGCGGCAGCCCCAGGCGCACCGGCATGTGGAAGATCTCCTCCCCGAGCTCCACCATGCCGTGCATGGTCGAGGAGCCGCCGGTGAGCACCACTCCGCTCGACAGGAGCTCCTCGAATCCGGACTCGCGCAGCACCTGCTGCACCAGCGAGAACAGCTCCTCGGCACGCGGCTCGATCACCTCGGCGAGGGTCTGGCGCGACATCGAGCGCGGCGAGCGCTCGCCGATGCCGGGCACCTCGATCAGGTCGCCGGCTTCGGCGAGCTGGCGCAGCGCCACGCCGTGGCGCGTCTTGATCGCCTCGGCGTCGGCCGTCGGCGTGCGCAGGGCCATGGCGATGTCGTTGGTGATCTGGTCGCCGGCGATCGGGATCACCGCGGTGTGCCGGATGGCGCCGTGGGTGAAAATGGCGATGTCGGTGGTGCCGCCGCCGACGTCGAGCAGGCAGACCCCGAGGTCTTTCTCGTCCTCGGACAGCACCGCGCGCGACGAGGCGAGCGGCTGAAGGATGAGGTCGTTCACTTCCAGGCCGCAGCGGCGCACGCATTTCACGATGTTCTGCGCCGCCGATACCGCGCCGGTCACGATGTGCACCTTGACCTCGAGGCGCACCCCGGACATGCCGATCGGCTCGCGCACGTCCTCCTGCCCGTCGATGATGAATTCCTGGCGCAGCACGTGCAGGATCTGCTGGTCGGTCGGGATGTTGACCGCGCGCGCGGTGTCGATCGCGCGCTCGACGTCGAGCGCGCTCACTTCGCGGTCCTTGATCGCGACCATCCCGGTGGAGTTGAAGCTGCGGATGTGGCTGCCGGCGATGCCGACGAAGGCCGAGCTGATCTTGCAGTCGGCCATCAGCTCGGCTTCCTCGAGCGCGCGCTGGATCGCGGCCACCGTGGCCTCGATGTTCACCACCACGCCCTTCTTCAGGCCCTTCGACTCGTGGCCGCCCATGCCGAGGATCTCGAGCGAGCCGTCGGCGCGCAGCTCGGCCACCAGGCAGGCGACCTTGGAGGTCCCGATGTCCAGCGCCACGATCAGGTCCTTGTTGTCTCGCGCCATCGTCTCAGCCGTTCAGGTCCGGCACGCGCAGAGCGAAGCCGTTGGGATGGCGCAGATCCACGTACTCGTGCCTGCGCCCGATCCTGCCGAGCGTCGCGGGATAGGCCTCGACGAAGCGGGCGAGGCGCGCTTCGGCGCCGTCGACGTCACGGCCGAGCATGATCTGCAGGCCGCTGTCCAGCCTGAGCTGCCATGCGCGACGCTCGGAAAGCACTACGCGCTCGAGCTTTGCGCCGAGCGGCGCCACCGCGTCGGCGAAGCGCAGGTAGCGCTGCGTCAATTCGAGCTCGGTGCCGGCGGGGGCGAGGAACACGGGCAGGCGCGCATCGGTCGCGCCGTTGAAGCGCTCGCCGTAGGTGTTCACGAGTCCCTGGCTGCCCCAGCGCGCGAACGCGACGTGCTCCTCGAGGCTCACTTCCAGCCGGTCGGGCCAGACGCGGCGCACCGAGGCCCTGCGCACCCACGGCAGCGCCTCGAGGCCCGCGCGCACCTCCGTTGGCGAAACCGCGAAGAAGTTACCGCGGATGTGTGCGCGCGCGGCCACCTCGATCTCGGCACGCGTGGTCTTGCCGAGCGCGTGGGTGAGTTCGATCTCGGTCACCGGGAAGAGCGGCGAGCGCAGCAACAGCGCGATTGCGACGATCGCGAACACGAAGACCGCGATGCCGACCAGGGTTCCGGCCGCCATGTTGAGGATGCGTGGGTTATCCCACATGGGCGCCCTCCAATATCTTCATGCACAGGTGCTCGTACGAGAGCCCCACGGCGCGCGCCGCCATCGGCACCAGCGAATGGTCGGTCATGCCCGGCGCGGTGTTCACTTCCAGCAGGAACGGCCGGCCTCGCTTGTTGAGCATCAGGTCGACGCGTCCCCAGCCCTCGCAACCGAGAGTGCGGAAGGCGGCCAGGCAAAGTTCCTGCAGCTCGCGCTCCTTCTTTGCCGGCAGTCCGCTCGGCAGGATGTAGCGCGTGTCGTTGGCGAGGTACTTGGCTTCGTAGTCGTAGAACTCGCGCGGCGTCTCGAGCTTGATGAGCGGCAGCGCCTCGCTCCCCAGGACGGCGCAGGTGAGCTCGATGCCGTCGATGAACTGCTCGGCGATCACTACGCGGTCGTAGTTCACCGCCAGGGCATACGCCTCGTCGAGATCGGCCGCCGCGCGCACCTTCGACATGCCGATCGACGAGCCTTCGCTCGCCGGTTTGACCATGATCGGCAGACCGAGCCTGCGCGCGGCGATCCGGAAGTTTGTATCCTTTCCAAGAAGCTCATATTTGGGCGTCGGCAGCCCCTCGGCCGTCCAGATCCGCTTGGTGCGCAGCTTGTCCATCGCCAGCGCGGAGGCGAGCACGCCGCTCCCGGTGTAGGGGATGGCGAGCCATTCGAGGATGCCCTGCACCGTCCCGTCCTCGCCGAAGCGTCCGTGCAGCGTGATGAAGGCGCGCTTGAACTGCTCCTTCGCCAGGACTTCGAAGCCCTTCTCCGACGGATCGAACGGATGGGCGTCGACGCCGCGGCTGCGCAGCGCCTTCAGCACCATGCCGCCGCTCTTCAGCGACACCTCGCGCTCGGCGGACTTGCCTCCCAGCAGCACGGCAACTTTTCCAAAATTCGTGCCTGCGTTCATGCCGGCTCGCCCACGATGCGCACTTCGGGCATGAGGTCAACGCCGGTTTTGTCCAGCACTTTCCTCTTTACCTCGAGGATCAAACCTTCAATGTCGGTGGCGCTGGCGGCACCATCGGGGTTGACGATGAAGTTGGCGTGCTTCTCGGACACGCGGGCGCCGCCGCGTGTGAGCCCCTTCAGGCCGCAGGACTCGATGAGGCGCGCCGCGTGCTCGCCCGGCGGATTGCGGAACACGCTGCCGGCGTTGGGCAGCGACAGCGGCTGCGAGGCGATGCGCTTGGCAAGGAGCTCCTTGATGCGCGCGCGCGACGCCTCGCCATCGCCCTTCGCGAGATCGAACCATGCGGCGACGAACCACTCCTCCTCGCCGGAGCGAAGACGACAATGCCGATAGGCGATCTCGTA
>DASYPG010000115.1:0-14441 GCA_036006885.1 Burkholderiales bacterium
TGGCACACCCGCAGCCTTCACTATCGCGTCGGCGCCGCCCAGCCCGTGGTCAAGGCGCGGCTCGCGCCCTTCGGCGAAGGCCTCCAGGTGATGATCTACATGCCGGACCGCGAGGCGCTCTTCGCGCGCATCTGCGGCTACTTCGAGCGCGCCGGCTTCAACATCGCCGAGGCCAAGATCCACACCACGCGCGACGGCTACGCGCTCGACACCTTCGTGATCATGGGTCAGGGCAGCGGCGCGCACTATCGCGACATGATCAGCCTGATCGAGTCCGAGCTCGCCGCCGAGCTCGAATCGCAGGCGCCGCTCGCGCCGCCGCGGGGCGGACGGGTTTCCCGCCGCGTGCGCCATTTCCCGATCTCGCCTTCCGTCGACATCCGCCCCGACGAGCGCGGCTCGCTCTACGCGCTTAACATCGTCGCCGCCGACCGTCCGGGCCTCCTGTACGGCATCGCACGCACCCTCGCGCGCTACCGGGTAAACCTTCAGACCGCCCGTATCAATACCCTGGGCGACCGCGCCGAGGACGTGTTCCTGGTGTCGGGGGAGGCGCTGTCCAACTCGAGGACCGTGCTGCAGCTCGAGCAGGACCTCCTGAAGGAGCTCTCGCTCAGCCCGCAGCCGACCGCCGCGACGCTCGTCGCGGCCACGCCGTGATCGCCATGGAAACCTTCGTCCGCGAGTACATGCTGTCCGACCCTCGATCTGCGATTCGCTGGTCGAGCTCTTCAGGAAAGCGGTGGCGGCGAACCTGGTGCTGCCGGGCGTGGTCGGGCCGCAGGCGCAAGTCGACCCGAGCTGGAAGCGCAGCACCGACCTCGGCATCGCCTTAACGAAAACAGCGGCATTGCGCCGCAACAGGGAACAGCGCTTGCTCGTTTGGTTGACGCCTAACCATTCGAGAGGGTTCGTCATGAAAGCTCTGTACTCGTTACTCGTTGCCGCGCTTGCGACTGCCGGAATGGCAACAGCGTCCGCTGCGGACGCGCTCTACGTCGACGCACAAGCGGTGCGCCAGGCGCAGAAGGCCCTGAACGACCGCGGCTTTCGCACCGGCGGCGTCGACGGCCGCATGGGCCCGCAGACGCAAGCGGCGCTGGTCAATTTCCAGCGCGCGGAAAAGCTACAGCCGACCGGCAAGCTCGACGGCGCCACGTTGAAGGCGCTCGATCTCGAAAAAGGCGGACGCTCCGCATCCGCGAACGCCGCCGGCCGCTATCCGGCGTCGACCATCCGCAAGGCCCAGGAAACGCTGAACGCGCGCGGCTACAAGGCGGGACCGGCGAACGGAATTCTCGGCGACGCGACCAGCGCGGCGCTGCGGCAGTTCCAGAAATCCGAGAACATCGCCGTGACCGGGCGCCTCAACCCGCGCACCCTTGCCCACCTCGGCGTCGAGGACACGGCGTCGACGGGGACCACCGCGAAGCGTTAGGCGGTCATCTCCGCGGCGTCGCGCATTGTATTCGCGAGCACGCCGTAGGCGGCGACCCACGCCTCGCGCACCGCAGGCGTGAACGCTTCGCCCAAGCCCTGCTCGAGCGTCCACAACAGCGCGGCGCCGACGGTGTAGTAATGCTCGGCGCGTACGCCGTACGCGGCGTGCCGCCGCCCGAGCGCCTTCACCGTGGGGACGAGTTCGTCCAGCCGCGCGAGCCCGTTCACCGTGAACGAGAGCATCGCCATCACCTTTTGTCCCTGCTCCCGCAGGTCGCCGCGAAATAGCGGCCGCAGCGACGGGTCGAGAAAGAAGAGCCTGCCGTAGAACATCTGCGCCGCCGTTTCCGCAACCGGCAGCACCTGCTTCCAGCTCGCTTGCACGAGGTCGATCTGATGGGGTGTCACACACCCTCCTTTCGACCGCGCACGATAGCGGCGGGCGGTATCCGCCCTGCGTTTCTTAGGAAACCTAGTGTTGCCGCTTTGTAGGCCCGGCGCGTACCAGGCCGCGGCAGTCCCCCCATCCAAGCGACGCCAAATCTTCCCTTTCGCAGCGGCCGCGCATCGTGACTTCGTCCCCGTCCTCAAGGAAAAGCCGAGATTCTCCGCTGGGGAGCCGCAGCGGTGCCTTGCCGCCCTGGGTGAGCTCCATGAGCGAGCCTGCGCTCTCCGGCGCAGCGCCCGAAAGCGTGCCGGAGCCGAAGAGGTCCCCGGCCTGCAGGTTGCAGCCGTTCGAGCTGTGATGCGCCAGCATCTGCGCCGCGGTCCAGTACGCATCCCGCGCGTTGCCGCGCGACAGGCGTAGCGGCGGCGCTTTTGCTTTTCTCGTGCCCTCGGTGCTCAGGAGCATCTCCAGGCCGATGTCGAGACCGCCGCTTCCCTGATCTTCTGAATTCAGCAAATACGGCAGCGGCTTCGGGTCGCCGGGCGGGCGCTCGAACGCCGCGCAGCGGAAAGGCTCGAGCGCCTCGAAGGTGACGATCCAGGGCGAGATCGTGGTGGCGAAGCTCTTCGCGAGGAATGGCCCCAGCGGCTGGTACTCCCAGGCCTGCACGTCGCGCGCCGACCAGTCGTTCAGCAGCACCACGCCCAACAGATGGTTTTTCGCTTCATTGATAGCAATGGGTACGCCAAGGCGGTTCCCGGGTCCAACGACGAACCCGAGCTCGACCTCGTAGTCGAGGCGCCGCGTGGGCCCGAACACTGGCGCTTCGCTGTCGGGCAGCTTGATCTGACCGCTCGGACGCACCACCGGCGTGCCCGACACCACCACTGACGAGGCGCGGCCGTGATAGGCGATCGGAATCCACTTGTAGTTCGGCAGCAGCGGATTGTCCGGGCGCAAGAGCTTCCCGATCGTGGTCGCATGGTGGATACCGGCATAGAAGTCGGTGTAGTCGCCGATCGCCATCGGCACGAAGAGCTGCGCGCGCTTCATCGGCACAACGTGCCGTGCGTGACTTTTCTTGAAACCACTTAGCGATAACGCTTTCGAAACCTGCTTCCGCAGCCTGCGCCATGCCGCAGGGCCCGCCGCGGCAATCCCGTTCAGCGTCGGCCCGGTCTCGATTCCAAGCGCGCCGAGGTCGAAGACGTGATCGCCGATCGCCACCCCGCCGCGCGGCTTCTCCTTCGTGCCCGTGCGCCGGAAAACGCCGAAGGGCAGGTTCTGGATCGGGAAGTCGCTCGCCGGGTCGTTCGCCGACTCGACCCAGCTCTTCAGCTCCGGATCATGTGTCGCGTCGAGACCCGCCATCGAACGCTGCCGGCGGCAGCTGATTTACTTCGGAGGAGTGCCCGGTGCGATGTCGGTTCGCGAATGCTCCAGATGCCACGTCTCAGGCGGCCGCGGGTGGCTGTCAAGATGCTCGAACTCTTTGCGTTCTACGTCCGGCATCTGGATGCGAGTCGGGCACGGCAGTCCAAATTCGTCGGTCTGCTGCCATCTCCAGAATCTGATCTTCGCCACTGGGACCTCCCCTCTGCGGGAGCAGCAGGCTACTACAAACCGATTGCGGTGGGTAGTGAAGCAGACGTCGTTACTATGCGACATCGGAGTGGCGTCCCCCCACCGCGAATCACCGCAGAATCCGCGTCCGGTCCCCTCCGGAAGCTAGGTTTTGATGGGGTCCGCTCTACCGTCCTCCAGCGCATAGTGGGCTTACCGTCAGGAGACGGCGCGCTGGCAAGCGTGATCCCTGAGGCGAAGATCACGTATGCTTCCTGAAAAACCCATGTCAGTCCTGTCGCGCGCGGAGGGGATTCTGATCGCGGGGGTGCGCGTCATCGTCGGCGCCGCGATCTTCGTTTCCATCGGCATCAACTTCGCCAACATCGCCGGGCGCTACCTCTTCAGCGAGCCGATCCTCTGGGCGGAGGAGATCCTCAACTACCTGATGGTCTGGTCGGTGTTCCTCGGCGCGGTGCTGGTCACCTGGGAGGGCCGGCACATCAGGATGGACCTCCTGTCGGCGCGCATCCCGCCGCCGGCGAGCGTGGTCCTCAACGTGGTCACCGTGGCCGTGTTCGCGGCCGTGTGCGGCTTCATGATCGTCCAGTCCTGGACGGTGACGAACATGGCGCGGCAGATCGACCAGCGCAGCGTCGCGGCCGAGATCCCCATGGCATTCGCGCACGTGGCGGTGCTGCTCGGCTTCGCCGGCATGCTGGTCGCGGTGCTGCTGCGCCTGCCGCAGTACGTGCGCAATGTCTTCGGCAGCGAGACCGCGGCGGTGCAGAAGCAGGTCACCGAGACCTTCGGCACCTTCGAATAGCCGATGACCTGGTTCATCCTGCTCGTTCCGCTCACGCTGCTCCTGCTCGGCTTCCCGATCTTCGTCATCCTGATCGCGTCGTCGGCGTGCCTGCTGATGTTCTTCATGAATGTGCCGTACGCGGTGGCGCACCAGACCCTCTTCGGCGCGATCGACAAGTTCTCGCTGCTCGCGGTGCCGTTCTTCCTCTTTGCGGGCGAGATCATGGGCGTCGGCGGCATGTCGAAGCGCATCCTCGACTGGTGCATGTCGATCATCGGACGCGTGCGCGGCGCGCAGGGCCTCACCACCATCGGAGCGTCGACCGTGTTCGGCGCGATCTCCGGCTCCGCGCCCGCCACGGTGGCGGCGATCGGCCGCTTCACCTATCCGGGGCTGCGCGAGAAGTACGGCCGGCGCTTTGCCTGCGGCATCATCTCGGCGACGGGCGCGATCGACATCATGATCCCGCCGTCGATCTCGATGATCCTGTACGGCACCGCGGCCGAGCAGTCGGTGGCGCGGCTCTTCATCGCGGGCGTGCTGCCGGGCCTGCTGCTCGCGCTGCTCAACGGCCTGTACGTCGTGTACTACGCGCGCCGCAACGACATCCGGGACACCGAGTCGGTCGGCTGGCGCACCTTCCTCACCGCCACCCGCAAAGGCGCCTGGTCGCTCGGCGGCCCGGCCGTGATCCTCGGCGGCATCTATGGCGGTATCTTCGCGCCCACCGAGGCCGCCGGCATCGCGTGCGTCTACGGCATCTTCGTCACCAAGTTCATCCACCGCGAACTGTCCTGGCGCGAGCTGTGGAACGTGGGCGTGAATTCGATGTACATCACCGCCCAGATCATGATCATCGTCGCCTCGGCCGGGGTCTTCTCCTGGATCCTGACGGTGAACGGCGTGCCGCAGGCGGCGGTGCAGCTGGTGAAGGGCCTCGCCGACCACCCGTGGACGGTGCTGCTCGCGATCAACGTCTTCCTGCTGATCGTCGGCTGCGTGATCGACCCGGCCTCCGCCACGCTGATCCTGACGCCGCTGCTCGTGCCGATCTGCAAGGCCTACGGCATCGACCTCATCCATTTCGGCGTCATCATTTCGCTCAACCTCGCCATCGGCATGTTCCACCCGCCGTTCGGGCTGAACATCTTCGTCGTCCAGGCGCTGACCCGCGCGCCGGTCGCCGACATCTACCTCGGCGTGATCCCGTTCGTGCTGGTGGCGATACTCGCGCTCGCCATCGTGACCTACGTGCCCTGGTTCTCGCTCGCCCTGACCGCGTTTCTCTAGCGCAGTCCGTCTTTGCTCTGGATGTCCTTCGCCGCGAGGCCGCCCAGGCGCGCGTGCAGCCGGCCGCGGGTCGCGGCACAGAAGATGACGGCGATCTCGCGCGGCATCGGCGCGTCCTGCAGCGTGAGCGTCATCGTGTCGTAGTGCGAGCGCACATAGAGCGCATCCTTGTGCGCGAGCGGCACGTCGATGCTGGTGCCGGGACCGCCGCGCTTGCCGCTCGAAGAGATCCAGGCTTTGCCGCCGCCCACCGCGTCGCGCACCGGATCGGCGAAGGCGGTGGTGAGGAGCGCGTTGCCGTGCTCGTACTCGCCCTCGACGCCGACGATGCAGGCCTTGCCGTAGCTGGCAATTTTTTCCTTATTGGACAATGAAACCAGCCGGCGGCCGAACTCCATGCCGAGCGCGGGCGACTCCTTCACCAGCAGCGACAGATCCTCGCTGAAGCGCCCGGCGTACGGGTTCTCGAGCACGCACACGATGGCGAACTTGCGCACCGGCGCGCCATCGGCCGGCCGACCCGTCTCGTTGGCGAGGGTTTCTTCGGAGAAGGTGAGCCAGCTGCGGATTTTGTAACTCATCAATGCGCCACACCGGAGAAATCCATCGGCAGGCGGCACTCGGCGACGCGGATCTTGCGGTTCGGCGCCGGGGTGTTGCGGCTGCGGCCGACAAAGCGCGGCACGGCGTCGGTGATCACGGCGCCGACGGCCGCGATGTCGCCGTTGCGCAGGGCGTCAAGGGCATTCTTCTTCGAGCCGCCGACGCACGCATCGAGGATCACCACGTCCGCGTCCTTGCCGGGCTTGAGGAAGCCGCAGTTCAGTCGGTAGACCACGGCGTTGTTCCCGGTCGCGGCGGCGATCGCCGTCTCGACCGGCATGTCGGTGAGGCTGGCGAGGTGGGTGATGGTGTACATCATGCCGAGCGGCATGATCCCCGAGCCGGTGGGCGTGTCCGTGGCGATGAGGAAGCGGTCGGTCTGCTTCGCATCCTTCACCAGCTTCCAGAGGAGCAGCGTGGTGCGCAGGTTGCCGGCCGTGCAGACCTGGAGGTTGATCTTCGATTCGTTGACGATGCGCGGGAAATCCTCGTCGGGCATCGCCACCGGGCCGCCGTTCACGTGGAACGAAACGTCGGGCTGGATCTTGATCAGGTGGTCAGCCCAGATGCCCGAGGAGCCGGGAATCGACGAGCCGCCGGTGTGCACCATCGTCACCATGCCGTGCTTCTTCGCCCAGGCGATCATCGGGCCGTAGTCGTACGGCGTCTTCACCGCGCCGAAGCCGGCCTTGGCGAGCCATACGCCCTCCTTGGCGATCTCGGCGAAATCGGCCTCGACGAGACCCGGCTCCATGATGATCGAGCCCGCATGCACCGTCATGCCGCCGGGACGCAGATTCAAGAAACACTTTCTCGCCGCGACGGCGAGCGCCTTCACGCCCGCGGGGTCCTTCGGCCGCCCTGGGACGTGCACTTCCGATGCGCTGATGGCGGTGGTGGTGCCGCCGTGCGTATAGCTCTCGAGGAAGCCGACCGTCTTCTGCCGCGGCGTCCAGTCGCCGAAGGTGTTGTGCACCTGCGAGTCGATGAGCCCCGGTATGGCGGTCGCGCCGTCGGCGTCGATGACGACGTCGTATGCCTTCAAATCCGTGGGCGCGGTCCCAATCGAGGTGATTTTCCCGTCGGCCATCAGGATCGAGTCGCCCTTGGCGTACGGCTCGCGCCAGTCGCCGGTGACGATGGTGCCGAGGTTGACGATGGCTGTTTTCATAGCTTGCTCGCGATCCAGTCCGCGCACACCTGCAGCGCGGGCAAATGGTTGTCGAATTGCGTGTGTGCCGCGCCGCCGTTCTCGCCGTCGAAGACGATGAGCTCCTTGTCCGCCGAGCCGATGGCCTCGAACATGGCGCGCGCATCCTCCATCAGCACCTGCTGATCCTCCGCGCCGTGCATGATGAGGAACGGGCACTTGATGCGGCCGGCGAAGTCCGCGACGCGGAAGTCCTTAACCTTCTCCACCGCGGCCTCCATGGTGTCGGTGCCGGTGATGAACATGAGCTGGAAGCGCGGCGCGGCGATGATGCCGTTGCCCTGCATCCGCCTCACCCAGACGCGATGGTAGTCGTAGATCGCGCCCCAGGCGACGGTCGCCTTGAGGCGCGGCTCGTAGGCGGCCGCGCGGGCAACGTAATACCCGCCGAGACTCGAGCCGACGAGGCCGATGCGCTTTGCGTCGACGTCCTTGCGCTTTTCGAGCCAGTCGATGGCCGCGCCCACCGGCTTCTCGTAGTCCGCGCGCGTGACCAGCTTCTGCAGCCGCAGCACCTCGCCGATGCCCGGCGTGTCGATGAAGAGCGCCGAGATGCCGCGCTGCGCGAACTGCAGCCGCGCGCGCAGGAACCAGAGCTCCTTGGTCGTGTCGAGGCCGCAGATGAAGATCGCCGCCGGGCGCGAGCCCTGGCCGAGGCCGGGAACGAAATACGCGGGCAGCGTGCTGCCTTCGAATGGCACGGTCACACGCTCGACCGGGTGATGCGAAGCTTCGCGGCCGAGGTCGAAGGTCCTCAGCACCTCCTTGTAGGAAGCGAGCCGCTCGGGAGACGCCGGCGGGATGAAGTGCTCGGAGATCGTGTGGTAGAGGCTCGAAAGAAAGTAGTCCTCCGCAGCCGTGAAGCGCGAGCCCGCTTTCGCTCGCTGCTCCAGCACATCCGCAAGTCGCGCCCATTCGCGATGCCAGGCTTCGTCCTTGCCGAGCTCTTTCGTGAGGTTGGGATGGATGAGCGCGATGTCGCCGAGCTGTCCGCCCGCAGCGAAGGCGAGCAGCGTGTTGTAGGACCAGCGGTAATGGCCGGGGAAGAACTCGAACATGGTTCGATCTTAACGTCGTCTGCCATGTTGTTTTGAAAAACTGAGTCCCCGTCTTCGCGGGGACGACGGACGCACGGCGTACCATCCCCACGGGGGAATCTTCCGCTAGCGGCATGGACGTCATAGTCGAGGAGGTGACGAAGGTCTGGCCGGGGCGCGGCGGCGCGGACCTCGTCGCGCTCGAGCGCTTCACGCACCGCTTCGCTTCGCGGCGCTTCTCGTGCCTCCTCGGCCCCAGTGGATGCGGCAAGAGCACGCTGCTGCAGATCGTCGGCGGCCTGGAGCCCGCGACGAGCGGCGCCGTCCGCGTCGTCGATCCCGCGCGCCCGGGCGAAGCGCGGCCGCCTGGCGCCGATTCGGTCATGGTGTGGCAGGGCCTTAATCTCTTTCCCTGGCGCAGCGTGCTCGACAACGTCGCCTTCGGCCTCGAGATGCAGGGTGTGCCGAAGCGCGAGCGCCATGAGCGCTCCCGCACCCTGATCGCGTCGGTGGGCCTCGCGGGCTTCGAGCATCACCTGCCCGGACAGCTCTCCGGCGGCATGCGCCAGCGCGTCGCGCTCGCCCGGGCGCTGGTGCTCGACCGAGCGGTCCTGCTGATGGACGAGCCGTTCGCCGCGCTCGACGCGCAGACCAAGATCGTGATGCAGGAGGAGCTGGCGCGCATCTTCGACCGCACGCACAAGACGGTGATCTTCGTGACGCACGCCATCGAGGAGGCGATTCTCCTCGGCGACGAGGTGGTGGTGATGAGCGCGCGCCCCGGGCGCATCAAGGAGGTGCTGGCAGTCGACCTGCCCCGGCCGCGCACGCTCGGGATGGTGAGCACGCCCGCGTTTGCCGCGCTCTTCGACCGCGTGTTCCATCTCATCCGCGAGGAGGTCATGACCTCGATGGCGCAACAGGCGGCCGCGCTCGGTGCCGCATGACCCTGGCCGAGCGAACCCTGCCCGGCATCGTCGTCGTCGCTTTCATCCTGGCCTGGGAAGCATTCGTGCGAGTACGCGGCATCGCGCCGATCTATCTGCCGGCACCGAGCTCGATCGCGGTCTATCTCTGGCGCATGATCGCCGACGGCTCGCTGCCCGTGAACCTCGGCATCACGCTCGGGCGCGTGCTCGGCGGCTTCGCCGTCGCGGCGGTGGCGGGCGTCGGGCTCGGCGTGCTGATGGGGATGTCGCGTCTCGTGGCGCGCATCGCCGATCCCTGGATCGCCGCGCTCTATCCGCTGCCGAAGATCGCGCTGATTCCGCTGCTCCTCACCTGGCTCGGCACCGGCGAGGCGTACAAGATCGTGATCAGCGCGGTCACCGCGTTCTTTCCCATCGTGATCAGCGCCTACGCCGGCATCCGCGAGGTCGACCGCGAGCTGATGAAGGCCGCCGAGGACCTCGGCGCAAGCCGGCGCCAGGTGCAGCTCAAGGTGGTCCTGCCCGCCGCCGTGCCGAGCATCTTCGCCGGCCTGCACCTGGGAATGGGCGTTACCATCATCCTCGTCATCGCCGCCGAGATGATCGGCGGCTCGAGCACGAGCGGCATGGGCTACCTGCTCATGCAGGCGGGGCAGGTCATGGAGACCGAGAAGGTGTTCGCCGATCTCGTGGTGCTCGCGCTGGTCGGGGCGCTCGTCGTCAAGCTACAGCGGTGGATCGACAGCAAAGTCGCACCCTGGGCTCACTAACGCGAAAAAGGAGGCTGCACATGGTCTGGAGGATTCTGCTTACGGCTTCGCTGTTCGCGGCGCTCGCGCGGCCCGCGGCGGCCGATGACGTGGTCCGGGTCGGCGAAGGCCCGTTCATCTCGGGCGGCGGCTTCTTCGTCGCCGAAGCGCGCGGCTATTTCAAGCGGCTCGGCATCGAGCTGCAGGTGAAGAAATTCAACGACGGCGCCTTCGCGGTTCCCGGCCTGGTCGCCGGGGAGCTCGACCTCGCCCTGATGCCGGCGAACGCGAGCCTCTTCAACAGCATCGCGAAAGGCGCGCCGCTCGTCCTCGTGCTCGACCGCGGCCACAACCGGCCGGGCTTCGGCTATCTCGCCATCAACGTGACGCAGGAGCTCTACGACCAGGGCATCCGCACCATGGCGGACCTCGGCAAGCTCAAGGGCAAGAAGGTGGGCGTCAACGCGGTCGGCAGCATCAACCAGTACGACATGTCGCGCGCGCTGCAGAAGGCCGGGCTCGATCCGCGCAAGGACGTGCAGTGGGTGACCGGCATCCCGCAGCCCGACCTCATGAAGATGCTCGGCCAGAAGCAGGTCGACGCCATCGAGGTCGCCTACCAGTTCGGCTTCTTCGCGCAAAACAACAAGTGGGGCCCGATCGTCGCGACCGGCGACCAGGTCGAGCCCAACAGCTCGATCTCCGTGTACGCCGCGCGCCGCGACTTCGTCCAGGGAAAGCGCGACGTGCTGGTGCGCTTTGCCCTGGCCTATCTCGAGGGCGTGAAGGAGTTCAACGCCGCCGCCGCGGCGCCGGACAAGCATCCGGACGTCGCCCAGATCCTCGCGAAGAACACCTTCCTCGGCAAGCCCGAGATCGTGCGGGCCATCGCGCCGCACTGGTCCTACGTGAGCGAAGACGGCATTCCGCCGATCGACTCGATCCTCGCCATGCAGGACTACTGGGCGGACTACTTCACCTACGTCGAGAAGAAGGTGCCGCGCGAGCAGCTCTTCGACCTGTCGATCGCCCCGGAAGCGAAACGGCGCCTCGAAACGGAGAAACCTTTCGCAAAATAGCGCATGGCGAAAGACCTCTGGCGCTGGGGCGCCGTAGAACTCGCAAGCGCCATCCGCTCGCGCGAGATTTCCTCGCGCGAGGCCGTCGAGAGCTGCCTCGCGCGGATCGACGCGGTCAATCCACGCGTCAACGCCATCGTCGACCTGATGGCCGACGAGGCGCTCCGGGCGGCGGACAAGGCCGATGCGGCGGTGAAGAAAGACGGCGTGCTGCACGGCGTGCCGGTGACGCTGAAGATCAACGTCGACCTCGCTGGACGCCCGACCACCAACGGCGTGGTGGCGTTCAAGGACAAGGTGCCGGGCGAGGAAAGCCCGTGCGTCATCCAGTGGCGAAACGCCGGCGCCATCTTTGTCGGCCGCACCAACGTGCCGGCCTTCAGCACGCGCTACTTCACCGACAACGCCTTGCATGGCCGCACGCTGAATCCCTGGGACCCGAAGCGCACGCCCGGCGGCTCGAGCGGCGGCGCCGCGGCGGCCGTCGCGACCGGCATGGGTGCGCTCGCGCACGGCAACGATCGCGCGGGCTCGATCCGCTATCCGTCGTACGCCTGCGGCGTCTACGGCCTGCGGCCCACGCTCGGGCGCATCGCCACCTTCGAGCCGGGCGTGCCGGAGACGCTCGCCATCGCCACGCAGCTCGCGAACACGCAAGGACCCCTCGCGCGCTCGGTACGCGACCTGCGCCTTGGCACGGTGGCGATGATGGGACGCGATGCGCGCGATCCGTGGTGGGTGCCGGTGCCGCTCGAGAATGATGTCCCTCCGAAAGGGCGCGTGGCCATGTGCGCCGGCATTCCGGAAGCCGACGTCGACCCGGCTGTCGCCGCGGCGGTGAAGCAGGCGGGCAAATGGCTCGCCGATGCCGGCTACGAGGTGGAAGAAGTTGCGCCGCCGCAGCTGCACGAGGCGGGATCGCTCTTCTTCACCCTGGTGGTGAGCGAGAACGCGGTGTCGACGGACGATCGCGCCGGCACGACGAAGGCGATCGAGGCGCTCGGCGACGAGGCGTGCAAGCAAGCGCGCCGGTCCATGGTGGCGTCGATCCGGCCGCTGGATTACGAAGGATACGTATCCGCCCTCGCTCGCCGGGCCGCGCTGCTGCGTCGCTGGATGGTGTTCTTCGAGCGTTACCAGCTCGCGGTGCTGCCGGTCTCCTGGCAGCGGCCCTTCCCGGTCGACGAGGACCAGAAAGGCGACGCGGCGATGGCGGCGCTCCTGCGCGCGCAGGTGCCGACGCTGACCTGCTCCGTGCTCGGCCTGCCGGGACTTGCCTGCCCGGCGACGCTCGCCGACGGCGTGCCGGTCGGCGTGCAGCTCGTCGGGCCGCGCTATGGCGAGGAAATGTTGTTCGCGGCTGCGGAAGCTATAGAGGCGCGCACGCCGGTGAAGGCGCCGATCGAGCCGCGACAGTAAGATAAACTCAAGACGAGGAGGAGGAATGAAACTAAGAGGTCTTCTGGCGTTCGCCCTGTTGACGAGCCTGGTCGCCACGCCGGCTACCGCGCAGACGGTGATCAAGCTCGGCACGGCGACCATCAACGATGTGCAGCACGAGTACATCAAACGCCTCGCCGAGCGCATGAACAAGCAGCTCGCCGGCAAGGTGAAGGTCGAGGTCTATCCCGCCGAGCAGCTCGGCAACAACGCGCGCATGCTCGAGGGCCTCGCGCTCGGCACGGTCGAGGGGGTGATCGGACCGCCGGAGTTCATCGTCGGCGTGGATCCGCGCTTCCAGATCGTCGGCGCGCCCGGCCTGATCAAGGACGTCCACCATGCCGTGCGCCTGACCGAGGACGCGAAGTTCCGCGAGGCGCTGTTCGGCTTCGGCGAAGAGAAGGGCATCAAGGGCCTCGGCGTGGTCGTGTACGGCGCCAACGTCTGGGCGACCCGCAAGCCGGTGACGAGCCTGGCCGACTTCAAGGGAATGAAGGTCCGCGTGCTGGCTTCCCAGATGCATACCGTGCCGCTCCAGCACATCGGGGTGACCGGCGTGCCGATGGCGCCCTCCGAGGCGGTGCAGGCGCTTTCGTCCGGCGCGATCGACGGCGTGCGCACCGGCATCACCATCTTCACCACGTTCAAGTACTACGACATCGTCAAGGACGTCACCGCGGTCGACGGCGACGGCACGATCCTCTCGATGTTCTACGTCGGCAAGAAATGGTTCGACGGCCTGCCGGCCGACGTGCGCAAGGCGGTGCTCGATACTTCGGCCAAGCTCGAGCCGGAGATGAACAAGTGGAGCATAGACGAGATCGCCAAGGGCGAGGCGCAGTGGAAGCAGCACGGCGGGCAGATCCACCGCATCACGGGTCCCGACCAGGTCGAGTTCCAGAAACGCATGCGCGCCGCGGCCGATGAGGTCGCCAACAAGAACCCGCGCATCAAGGACGCCTACAATCTGATGGTCGAGCGCGCGAAGGCGACCGAAAAGTAAAGATCTAATTGGGAACAGACCGCATTTATCAGAGCGGCAGGACGATGGAGCCGGGGATCAGCGTCGTGTCGTAGACGCACAGTTTCTCGCGCAGCTTGAGCCCGGCTGCGGTCCTCACGAGCGTGTCGAGGTAGCGGCCGGCGCACAAGATGCGCGTGTGCTGGTCGGGCAGGGTCTCGAATACCACGAAGTTCGCGCGCGCCGAGATGGCGCCGCCCTGCTCCTGCCCGCGGATCTGCGTGATGCCGTGGCGCCAGGCGCGCGGCGCGTAGACGTTCAGTTCCTTCGACGCGTGGGCGCGGTCCTTCAGCATGCCGAGGCTCTCGCACAGCATGAGGCTGAGCGGCAGGCCCTTGTCGTGGTTCTCCTTCGAGACGATGCGGTAGAGGCAGGGCTCGACGAAAAGCTCCGGCCAGCGCTCCAGCGCGCCGCCGTCGATCACCTCGCTGTACTCGGCGTAGAAGTCCTCGAGCTCCTCGCGGAGACTCATAAATCCATGACGTGGCGGTAACCGCGGTAGAAGGCGCGCAGCGCCACGTCGGTCACCATGTGGTCGCAATCGGCATAGTCGCGTCCGCCCATCTCGTTGATGCCGGCCGCGTCAACGGCGCTGGCGAAGCCGTGCTGCGCGCGCTCGATGATCTCGCCGTCGTCGATCGAGACCAGCCCGCCCGGCCCCATCAGATTCGCCTGCCGCAGCCGCCGCCGCGTCATCTCCTCGTCGTCGGTGGCGTAGCCGAAGAAGGTCCAATGCAGGTCGAACTCTCCCGGCGCGCGCGGCACGATCTGGCGTGTGGCGAGCGTGTTCGACTGCTGCTGCAGGATCAGGTTCGGCCAGAAGGTATGCATGATCACCGTCGCATCGCCGGGGAACTCGCGCACCGTGTCGAGGAGACGCGGGT
>DASYPG010000116.1:0-6831 GCA_036006885.1 Burkholderiales bacterium
GCTGTACGGGAAGAAAGTCCGCGGCATCGAGCGCAGCACCTTCGTGGTCGACGCAAACGGGGTGCTGGCGCGCGAATGGCGCGGGGTCAAGGTCCCAGGTCATGCTCAGGAGGTATTGAACTTTGCTAAAGCCCTATGATGTCGCGCAGTCACCCGAGTACGCCGCAGAATCGTCCTCCGTCCCCGTCCTGATGTCCAAGAAGCCCGCTACCCCGCGCAAGCAACCCGTAAAGAAGCTGTTCGTGCTGGATACGAACGTGCTGATGCACGACCCGACGAGCCTGTTTCGCTTCGACGAGCACGATGTCTATCTGCCGATCGCCACGCTCGAGGAGCTCGACTCGCACAAGCGGGGGCTCTCGGACGTGTCGCGCAATGCACGGCAGGCGAGCCGTTTCCTCGACGAGATCGTGAGCGGCAGCGCCGAGGACATCGAGAACGGGCTGGAGCTCAGGACGAAAGACGGGCAGCAGTCGCGCGGCCGGCTCTACCTGCAGACCGAGGCGATCAACGGCAACCTCCCCGCTACGTTCGCCGCAGGCAAGAACGACAACCAGATCCTCGGGGTGGTGCGCTACCTGAAGGAGAAGGAACCGCAGCGCGAGGTGGTGCTGGTGTCGAAAGACATCAACATGCGCATCAAGGCCCGCGCCCTCGGCTTGCCGGCGGAGGACTATTTCAACGACAAGGTGCTCGAGGACGCCGACCTTCTTTACACCGGCGTGCGCAGCCTGCCGAAGGACTTCTGGGACACGCATGGCAAGGACATGGAGTCCTGGAAAAAGGAAGGCCACACCTACTACCGGGTGCGCGGTCCGCTGGTGCCGAAGCTGCACGTGAACGAGTTCGTCTACGACGAGTCGGGCGAGCGGCCGCTGTACGCGCTCGTCAAGGAGGCGGCCGGGCGCGTGGCGGTGCTCGAGACGCTACGCGACTACACCCACGCCAAGAACTCGGTGTGGGGCATCACGGCGCGCAACCGCGAGCAGAACTTCGCCCTCAACCTGCTGATGAATCCCGCGGTCGACTTCGTGACGCTCCTCGGCCAGGCGGGCACCGGCAAGACGCTGCTCGCGCTCGCCGCCGGGCTCACGCAGGTGCTCGACGAGAAGCGCTATTCCGAGATCATCATGACGCGCGTCACCGTGCCGATCGGCGAGGACATCGGCTTCCTGCCGGGCACCGAGGAGGAGAAGATGCAGCCCTGGATGGGCGCGCTCGAGGACAACCTCGACGTCCTCAACACGTCCGACGAGTCGGGCGGTGAGTGGGGTCGAGCCGCCACGCGGGATTTGGTCAGATCCAGGATAAAAATCAAATCGCTCAACTTCATGCGCGGGCGCACCTTCGTCAACAAGTGGCTCATCATCGACGAGGCGCAGAACCTCACGCCCAAGCAGATGAAGACCCTCATCACCCGCGCCGGGCCCGGCACCAAGGTGGTGTGCCTCGGCAACATCGCCCAGATCGACACGCCGTACCTGACGGAGGGCAGCTCGGGCCTCACCTATGTAGTCGACCGCATGAAGGACTGGGGCCATGCCGGCCATGTGACGCTCGCCCGCGGCGAGCGCTCGCGCCTCGCGGATCACGCGGCGGACGTGCTCTGACTTAGCGCCTCCCTGCGAGCGGGGGTTGGTTCTGAGGTTTGAAGCGAACTTCAGAACCAGCCCCGCCCATCTCACCACCGCGTCAAATCTTTCTGCTAGATTCGCAAGCCTTTCCTCAGGGATTCCTATGACTCCTTCCGTACGCAGCTTTGCCTTCATCTTCCTTACGCTTTTCGCCGCGCTTTTCGCCGGAGGTGCCGCCGCCCAGTACCAGCCGCAGGTCGGACAGGCGGGCAAGGACGTGATCTGGGTGCCGACGCCCGACGAGGTGGTCGACCGCATGCTCACGATGGCGCAGGTGACACCGCAGGACTTCGTCATGGACCTCGGTGCGGGCGACGGCAAGATCGCGATCGCGGCGGCGAAGAAGTTCGGCGCGCGCGCCGTCGGCATCGAGTACAACCCGGAGATGGCGAAGCACGCGAACGCCAACGCGGCCGCGGCGGGCGTCGCCGGCAACGGCCCGGGCAAGGCGACCATCCGCCAGGCCGACATCTTCCAGACCGACATCAAGGACGCGACCGTCATCACGCTGTACCTGCTCCCGGCGCTCAACATGAAGCTGCGCCCGCAGCTCCTCGCCTTGCGTCCGGGCACCCGAGTGGTCTCGCACTCCTTCACCATGGACGACTGGGAGGCCGACGAGATCTCCACCCTCGACGGGCGCCGCGCCTACTTCTGGGTCGTGCCGGCGCAGGTGATGGGCAACTGGACGCTGGAGGCGAACAACCAGCGCATGGATCTCACCCTCGAGCAGACCTTCCAGAAGATCAACGGCTCGGTGGGATCAGCGCCGGTGCACGCGGGGCTGCGCGACACGCGGCTGCGCGGCCCGTTCATCCAATTCTCCTACGTCGGCCAGGACCGCGTGCGGCGCGACTTCACCGGCCGGGTGGACGGCCAAAAGATGGAGGGCAGCTTCCGCGACGAGAAAGGCGGCGAAGGCAAGTGGACCGCCGCCAAGAAATAGCGTGAGTTAACCCGGCTCCGGCGGCAAGCTCTTGTGCGAGCCGTCGCAGAAGGGCACCGCCTTCGAGCGCTTGCAGCCGCAGAGCCACACCTTCTGCGCCTCGCTCATCGTGAACCTGACCGGCTTGAACTCGGTCTCCTTGTGCGAGCCGTCGCAGAACGGCTGCCGGCGCGAGCGCCCGCAGGCACACCACCAGTAATCCCCAGGAGCCAACTCCACGGCGTAAGGCCCGCGCTGCGCGATGTGAGGCTCTGCCATGAGGCCTCCTTGTAGTTCTAGCACTTCCCGGATCTGTCCAATCCAGGCTCAATAAGAGCCTGGATCCTGGTAATTCTCGAAGCGGGTATGTTGCCCCAGGAAGGTTAGCTTAATCGTACCGATCGGGCCATTCCTCTGCTTGCCGATGATCACCTCGGCGAGGCCGCGCTGGTCCTCCGGCAGGTCGGGCTTGTAGACCACCTCGCGGTAGATGAACAGGATGACGTCGGCGTCCTGCTCGATGGCGCCCGATTCGCGCAGGTCGGACATCACCGGGCGCCGGTCCGGACGCTGGTCGACCGCGCGGTTCAACTGCGAGAGCGCCACCACCGGCACGTCCAGCTCCTTGGCCATCGCCTTGAGCGAGCGCGAGATCTCCGAGATCTCGGTGGCGCGGTTCTCGCCCTGGGCGGTCGAAGACATGAGCTGCAGGTAGTCGATGACGATGAGCCCGAGCTTCGAGTACTGCCGCTTCAGCCGCCTCGCCCTCGCGCGCACTTCGAGCGCGGTCAGGGCGCCGCCCTCGTCGATGAAGAGCGGCGTCTCGTGGAGCTTGGCCATCGCATCCGAGAGGTCGCCCCACTCCTTGTCGTTGAGCCGCCCGGTGCGCATCTTGTGCTGGTCGACGCGCGCGATCGACCCCAGCATGCGCATGGCGAGCTGAGTGCTCGACATCTCCATGCTGAAGACCGCCACCGGCAGGCCGTTGTCGACCGCGACGTGCTCGGCAATATTGAGGGCCAGCGCGGTCTTCCCCATGGAGGGCCGCGCGGCGATGATGACGAGGTCCCCCGCCTGCAGGCCGGAGGTCATCTGGTCGATGCGGGTGTAGCCGGTCGGCACGCCGGTCACATCGGACTGATTGTCTTGGTGGTACAGGTGGTCGATGCGCTCGAACACCTTGGCGAGCACCGGCTTGATCTCGAGCAGGCCCTGGTCGCGGCGCGCGCCGGACTCGGCGATCTGGAAGATCTTCGACTCGGCCTCGTCGAGAAGCTGCCCGACCTCCTTGCCGGCGGGATTGAGCGCCTCCTCGGCGATTCCGGTCGCGACCTGGGCCAGACGCCGCTGCACCGAGCGCTCGCGCACCAGCTCGGCGTAGCGCCGGATGTTGAGCGCGCTGGGCGTGTTCTGCGCGAGCGCGCCGAGGTACGCCGGACCGCCGGTCTTGTCCTTATCTTCGCTCGCCTCGACCGACTCCGAGACCGTGACCACGTCGGCGGGCTTGGCGGCCTCGATCAGTTTCGCGATGTGGCGCCAGATGCGCCGGTGGTCGTCGCGGTAGAAGTCCTCGCCCGTGACGAGATCCGCCACCCGGTCGAACGCCTGGTTGTCGAGGAGCAGCGCCCCGAGCAGCGACTGCTCGGCCTCGATCGAATGCGGCGGAACCTTCAGCGCCAGGAGCTGCGGGTCGGTGTTCTCCGCTCGCCCATAGGTCATCTGCGCTACGGCCATCGACCACTCCTCCCCAGAGGACACAGCGTGTTGTTAGACGACGAACCGCGAATCATCCCCCAGCCACGCCGGGGGAGAGGATTGCCAAGTGAAACCTCCGGCTCTCCAGCAAAAAAACCCGGGGTCGCCGCCCGATTCGCTTGCTTCGCGCGCATGTTCCTAAGAACAAAGGAAGCTTTGCCAGCCGGCTGTGGATTTCCTGTGGTCAGTTTGTGATTAACCTGTAGGCAGTTCTGTATAGTGTAATTCCGCCACTGTACATATATACAATGATTGAAGAACTTCTGTCGGACGCGCTACGCCGATCGATCCATTACCTGGAAGGCGCCCGAGCGCGCCGGGTCAGCATGCTGAAACTCGAGACCCCCTGGGACGATGACGAGGACGATGACGAGGACACGCCTCATCGCCACGATGAGGACGACGACACCGAACCTGACGAGGACGACCCTAGCGAGGACGACGACGAAGACGACGAGGAACCACTACGCGTGCTTCGATAGCACCCTCCAACATGTACGCATAACAAAAGAGCCGCAAATGCGGCTCCTTTGGCTTGAACAGCGAGGTTTGTTCAGGCTGGCTACTGTTCCCCGATGACCGCGACCGTGATCGTCACCGTCACGTCGGTGTGCAGCACGACCTCGATCGGGAACTCGCCCACCTGCTTGAGCGGGCCCTGCGACATGCGCACCTGCGAGCGCTCGACCTCGTGGCCCTGCTTCTCGAGCGCCTCGACGATGTCGTAGTTCGTGACCGAGCCGAACAGGCGCCCGTCGACGCCCGCTTTCTGGCTGATCTGGATCTTCAGGTTCTCGAGCTTCGCGGCGCGCTCCTGCGCCTGCGCCAGGGTCTCGTTCTGCGCCTTCTCCAGCTCGGCGCGGCGACCCTCGAAGTGCTTGATGTTCTCGGGCGTGGCGCGTTTCGCCTTGCCGTGCGGGATGAGGTAGTTGCGCGCGAAGCCGTCTTTCACCTTCACCACGTCGCCGAGGTTGCCGAGGTTCGCCACCTTCTCCATCAGGATCACTTGCATAACACGCGCCTCAGTGGAGGTCGGTGTAGGGCAGCAGCGCGAGGAAGCGCGCGCGCTTGATCGCGTCCGAGAGCTGGCGCTGGTAGCCCGCCGCGGTGCCGGTGATGCGCGCGGGGATGATCTTGCCGGTCTCGTTGACGAAGTCCTTCAGGACCTCGACGTCCTTGTAGTCGATCCACTCGACCTTCTCGGCGGTGAAGCGGCAGAACTTGCGGCGGCGGAACAGCGCCCGCTGGCCCTTGTCCTTCTTGTCCTTGCCGAACTTCCCTTTGCCCTTACCCTTACCTCTGCGCGGTGGAGGCATCTTCGGTTTCCTTTCCCAGTCCTTCGATGAATTCGATGTTCGTCACGTGCAGCACGAGCTTCTTCGAGCGCTTGCTCTTCGCGGCGAGAAATCCGTGCAGCTTCAATTCCGTGTTCAGTTTCGCTGCGGCGAGCAGCCTGGCCTGCGCGGCGAACGCTATGCCGCCGATTTCCGCCTCGACCTTCCGGGGATTTCCCGCTTCGGATTGCTGCGACTCGTGCCGAAGCTTGAATTCCACCGCGGGAATGCCGGCGGGCGTATAGCGCAGCGCGCTCAGCTCAAGCAGCCGGCCGCTCAGCTCGACCCGGTTCAGTCGGCGCTTCTCCCGGCCGCCCTTCGCCGCCGCGCTCCATCATCGATTTGGATTTCTCCTCGCGCATCATCGGCGAGGGCGCGGTATGCGCCTTGTCCATCTTGATGATGAGGTGGCGCAGCACCGCGTCACTGAACTTGAACGAGTGCTCGAGCTCGCTGAGCGTCTCGTTGTCGCACTCGATGTTCATGAGCACGTAGTGCGCCTTGTGCACCTTCTGGATCGGGTAGGTGAGCTGGCGCCGGCCCCAGTCCTCGAGGCGGTGCACCGTGCCGCTGCGGGCGGCGATCACGCCCTTGTAGCGCTCGACCATCGCGGGCACCTGCTCGCTCTGGTCGGGATGGACGATGAAAACGATCTCGTAATGTCGCATGCTCGAATTGGACTCCTTTTCCTATGGGCTCAGGTTGCGCTCAGGTTGCGAGCGGGGCCAACCGCCATGCGGAGCGGTGTGACCAGGAAGGGGGCGGATTATACGCGTTTCTAGCCGATACCCCCGATGCCGAGCTCCTGCTTCACCTTCTCGAGCATGGGCCCGACCTTGCGCACGGCCTGGCGGATTCGGTCTTCTTTGGTCTCCAGGGTGCGCGCCCAAAAATGGAGCGCTTCGGGGTTGTCGACATCAATCTTCGCCGGATCGGGCGGAGCGTAGTTCTTCCTATCTAATTCCATGGCGTTAGGCACTCCTCGGAGTTGTCATCTTTCGTTAGACAGGGGGATGCGGCGGGGTTTCCCACACCCGCTTCCAGGCTTTCCCGCTACGCTCTCCGGCCATGCCCAGACTCGATCGAAGCGGTCACTTTCCAGAGCGGTTGGTAAGGCAGGGCCTTGTTTCGCTGGCGGTTGCGGCGCGGATGGTCCATCGGCGGGCCTATCCGCAGCAGTACT